>JAYVPD010000244.1:0-3569 GCA_043757515.1 Pseudobdellovibrionaceae bacterium | reverse complement strand
TTGTTTCCTGCGAGAAACTTTTTTTGCGACTCTTGACCATCCATGGCTATCGATCTCTTTCCCACCCTCCCCGGCACTCCAAAAACATCCATGTTCTTGGAGTTATATATCCTTATTTTATCAAATCTGCCTCATTTCGAAACAAAAAAATTCGATTTCACCAATCTACTAATCCTACCTCTAGTCGGGGAATCGCAATCCGCGCAAGACCTGGTCGGGGACGCCCAGTCGGGGACGCCTCGTCAGCCGCCTCCAAAAATCAAATGCGGCCGCACGTCGATTGACTATTTGTCTTCTTTCTGACCGAATAGCTGTATGAAACATATACTATATTTATTTGCTTTGTGCCTTGTCCTTTCTTGTACCCAAAAGGAATCCAAAAAAGACATAACAGATTTCGAGAATGATCCGCGCTTAAGCGAAAGTACAAAAAAGGAAATTCGCGATTCTAATGAAAGGAAAAAATGGTCTTTTGAAAAGTGGGAAGTCTATTATTTGTCGCTTAAAAACAAGCCCAAGCCACTTGAGGCTTTTTATTTTTTAGACGATCTTGTTCTGCGATCCATAGATGAAAAGCGTTGGGATAAGACAGAGGTTTACTCAAATGAATATTTGCGAATGGCCGAGTCATTCAAAAGCGATTGGAATTACGGAAATGCGATATTCCATGGGAATTTGGGCATTAGCCACGTGGCCTTCAATAAAAAATTGGATTCAAAATCGGCAGATAATTATCTATTGGCCGCCTCTAAAACTCCAGGATCTCCGCAATTAGTTTCATTCGGTCCATTTAATGAACCTTCCATTCGGTCTTTTCTGCAAGAACTTGCCAAAAAAGGCCATAAAGATACGCTTTTAGAATTTGCTGAAAATTGCAAAAAATTTGTGACTCGCGTATACAATAAGGAATCTACCCAAGAACAGCGGGCCAATAGTGACGAAGTAGAGAAATGGAATTTCGCAGCTCTTGAGCATTTCGAACAGCAAATTCGTGAAAATGAGACTCCTGATTTTAAAAAATAATATTACACTTAAGGAATCGGTTCTAAATATTTAAAGAACTTCCAGTTCTCCATGCAGAGCGCCAGCCGCTTTAATGGCCTGAAGTAAGGTTATTAAATCTTTGGGAGTTATTCCCACCTTATTTAGATTTTGAACCAAATCCCCTACGCTGGCGCCTTCAATCAAAGCAATTTTTTCGTCCGCTGCCCCTTTTTTGCCATCGCCTACTTTTACAGAAATTCCATTATGAGAAACGGCCACTTTCGAAATTTTAACTTTGTCGCCGATAACGATGGTTCCAGACTTTTCATTTATTATCACTACTGCACGAGTATCTGGATTGATTTGAATGCTTTCGATCGTTGCCAAAAGTTCAACACCCTTATTCTCGTAACTAAACGGAGTCACGATGTCGATGGTGCCGGCATCTTTTGCGGACGCATACTGCCCACCTAATTCACGATTGATAGTTAAAACAGATCGGGCGGCGGTGGTAAAATCAGGATTGTGTAATGTCAGTCGAAACATTTTTCGACTTGAAAAATCACTCTGAACATCTTTTTCAATGATCGCGCCGTTTGGAATGCGCCCAGATGTTGTATGCAAATCTTTGGTTCCATCACCGCTTATGATCACAGTACCTTGCGCTACTGCATAAACCTGTTCATTGCCTGCCCGCAATGGTGTCTGCAATAAAGTTCCTCCCTGAAGCGAGCCTGACTCGCCGATAGAACTCACCGTGATATCCATCGGGTTTCCCGCTTTTGCAAAGGAAGGCAAGGTCGCGGTGACGATAACGGCCGCTACATTTTTACTGGCGATGTCAGTGGCTTCTAATTTAACGCCTAGTTTATCTAGCAAGCGAATCATACTTTTAGAGGTAAATTCGTTCTTGCCATCACCCGTACCCTTTAGACCAACAACAATACCGTATCCGATTAACTGATTTTCCCGAACTCCGCGAATACTGGCGATGTCTTTCAATCGAGCGGCCTGTGACAAAGTGAAAAAACAAAGAATAAGTAATATTAATTTCATTGCTGAGCCTCTTTCTTTCTAATTGAAACAACATCAAATTGCGGATCAATCAGCTTGGCCGATGAGATGCCTTCGTCATTATAGTCTTCTGGTCGCACAATACCGACCACCAAAACTTTATAGTCTCGTTTGCCGATCATGAACGGCTGCTGACCTTTAATTTTATAATTGCCATCAGCAAGGCGTTCAATAATTCGTGTTTGCACAGGTCCCACATCAGCCAATTCGCCTTTTTCGCCTTCTTTAGCTCCGGGCTTTTTTGCTTCCACAACAGCGGCCGGTGCACGCGTGTCTTTGGATTCCAGAGCTTTGGCTTCCGGAGCCTTAGCTTCCGCTAGCTTGGGCGTTGCAGACGCTTCTTTTTCTTGATCTTCTAGTTCTTGCAGCAGGGTTTTAATAACATTAACTTTGGTTTCGACTTGCTTTAAAGCAGAACCTTCCAGTTTTACATTCAGGAAATCGCCTTCTTTTCTGATTTTGTTCTGAGTAAAATAGTACGATTGCTGACCGTCCATGACCCACAACGACCCAGCTTTACTGTCTAAATCTGAATCTTCTTCTAATTGCGATTTTGTCGTCTTTTTATACTGTCGATTTCCCCAGACACCATGATTTGGATTGTCATTGTATTTGGTTAACGAGCTTATGAAATCATCGCCTTGTGGCACAGGCTCGTTAAACGAGGCGCAGGACGTGGTAATAACCATGACAATAAAAACTCCAAGAAACTTCATTCTGAAACCACCTTATCTTTGCTAACTACTTTGGCTGTGATCATTTTTTGATTCGCTTTTACTTTGATTGAATCTCCCGCCAATCCATCGGATTCCGCCTGGGCATTCATTTCAATTTCAAAAGGACCATCTTTTACAAAAAGACGAATCACATCGCTCTTCTTAATTAATTTTTCCACTACTAAAACATCGCGCGTAATAAAAGCATTGGCGGCCACGGATCGAGTCAACTGCCGGCCTAAAATGTCTTGTTTACTTACTATTTTGTCATTCATAAATGTAACGTCTTTCAATTCTTCTTTTAAATCTTCAGCAGTCACGCGATACCCTTGTATGAGCCATTTATTGGCTACGGGAACTTTTTTAAAAGTCTTCCAGGTGCCGGCGGCATAAAAGCGTGCAGGTTGTATGGAATCTGCGGCATGGGTCAACAAGGGAAGCATAAAATTGCCCTTGCCTAATTCAAAATCAGATGTTCTAAAATTCATCGCCGGATTATTTACAAATGGCAGCTTGCTAAGCTGAATATCAAAAATGCAAGTGTTGCATTCAGCCGTAAGGTGATTGGCAATTTTTCTTTGCAGTTCGTATCGGTTAATTTGTGTTGAGGTAACTATTTTGAATGAGTCTTCAAAAATGATTTTTACTTTCAAATCCGCATCGCGAACGGCTTCCAAAATCCCACGTCGAGTCAAATCCGTTACGACAACTCTTTTAAGATTTTCCAATTCGTCGGAAGTCCCCTCTTTAAGAATGGCTAGATCATATAGGCTGTATTCAGCTTTTTGGGTCACT
>JAYVPD010000243.1:0-3624 GCA_043757515.1 Pseudobdellovibrionaceae bacterium | reverse complement strand
TCAATCAAAGGCTTTTGGGATAGAAAGCATGTTGAAAAAGCGGCTCTTTCTGACATTTCCCTTTCCATTCCGTCAGGACAAGTCGTGGGCCTTGTTGGCTCCAATGGTGCGGGCAAAACAACTTTGCTAAAAATATTATCAGGACTCATTGCACCCACTTCAGGCGAAGTTTCAGTTTTGGGCTATAAGCCTTTTGATAGAAAAAATGAATTCTTGCGGACCATTTCTGTTTTGCTGGGTCAGAAAAACCAATTGTGGTGGGACATTTCTCCTCTAGATAGCTATCAATTGCTGATGAATATTTATGATCTTGATATTGCAAAAACGCAGAAAAAAGTGAAAGACCTGGCCGCAATCTTAAATTGCGGTCATGTTTTAGAAACCCAGCTTCGCAGACTTAGTTTGGGCGAACGTATGAAGATGGAAATTATCGGATCATTGCTACATGATCCCCAGATTTTATTTTTAGACGAACCGACCATTGGACTTGATATTGTCGCCCAAACTTCAATTCGAAATTTCTTGTCCTCTTACGTAAAGGAAAGAAAGCCAACAATTATCTTAACAAGCCACTATATGGACGATATCTCCAAACTAGCCGATCGTTTGTTGATTATCAGCAAAGGGTCACTGTTTTTTGATGGAACTATTGATCAATTTACTAAAAAATCAGTGCAGAAAAAGCGACTTAAAATAGTGTTCGAAAAAACAGTTAAAACAGACATTTTTTTGACGTCAGACCTGACCATCAAGGCCGGTGATCAAGTCGTCGACCTTGAAATAGATCCTTCCCAAATGGCAGAAATGATTACTAAAATTTCCAAAGCCGAAGCCATTCAAAATATAAATACTGAAGAAATTGATTTCGAAGACACTGTTCGTGAGTTTTTAAACAGGGAATAATGAAAAAACTAATTAAACGAAATCTTGCATTTGCACGACTTGGGATTCAGACAAATCTGGAATACCGATTTAATTTTTTTATCGACGCCTTCGTTCAGCCTACAATGACTGGTTTTATAGAGATTTTCTTATGGTTTGCACTTTTTAAAGCCCTCAAGTCCGACACCCTAAATGGCTTTTCCAAAGACAGTTACTTAGCGTATGTTATTTGGTCGTCATTTATCGGCCGCATCGCCATCAGCTGGATGTACGAACATTTAATGATGGAGGAAATAGAATCAGGCAGCATTAATGCTATTATTCTTAGGCCCATGACTTTTTTTGAATATTATTTGAGTCAGCTTCTGGGCTATAAAGTAGTCACTTATTTTTTTTCTGCCCTAGTCCCAATCGCCGTGGTTTTTTATTTTAATTTACCCACCCAGATGGACCGATTTCCACTTACTTCATTGCTTGTATTTTACTATTTGATTTTTATCCATTCACTAAGCTTTTTGACTTCGTGCTTGGCATTTTTCTTGAATCGAGTTCGTTCTTTTACTGTTATTAAAAACTTTATAATCTATATAGTTTCAGGAGAGCTATTTCCCTTAGATATCTTACCGGTATTTTGGAAGAATTTGTTCTTAAACTTGCCGTTTGCCTCGGGCGTTTATTTGCCTGTTGCCTATATTACCGGACGTATAAATAGCGATATGATGTTACATGGATTTTTAATGACTACCATTGGATTGATCGTAACCCTGAGCGCCTCGTATTTCGTATGGCACAAAGGCCTGGGGAGCTACAGTGGCACAGGTGCTTAGAAAATATTTAAAATTATTTCTCATTTTGCTTAAAACAAGCTTCATTGCCGATTTGGAATTTCGTGTGAATTTTTCCCTAAGGATATTCACCGATATTATGTGGTATGCTATGCAGATTTTATCTTTTGAAGTGCTATTTAACTACACCACCAATATTGGAGATTGGAACCGCTATCAAACTCGCGTTTTTTTAGGAATGCTATTTATTGTGGATTCGCTTTACATGATTTTTGTGCAGGACAACTGTGATCGTTTTGCCGATAAAGTCCGCAAAGGCGAGCTCGACTTCATTTTAGCAAAACCCGTTTCCTCGCAATTCTTGGTTAGTTTTCAAAAAATCGCAACTGCCAGTTTTGGCAATTTAATAATCGCTATACTATTCTTTATTCATTCTCTGACCTACATTGAAGACTTTAACTGGTTTCGACTTTTTTGGCTGATACTTATTCTTCCAACCAGTTTTACAATTGTTTATACGTCGAGATTTTTTTTCACGAGTCTGAATTTAATTTTTGTAAAATCCGAATCGGTTCAATTTCTATGGTACAATTTCTACAAACTTGGAATGCGCCCTGATTCTATTTATTTTCCTACCTTTAAGCTCATCCTTTTGACCGCTTTGCCGATGTCCTTTATTGCAAACGTTCCCGCCAAAATGATTCTAGAACCACCTAATATTTTCCTAATTCTTTGGAGTCTAGTAGTCGGGCCCTTGTTTTTGTATTTGTCTCATGTTTTCTGGAGATATTGTTTGCGTTTTTACGCAAGTGCAAGCAGTTAAAAATAATGAAACCAAGGGAGTCGCGGTTTGGCAACTCCCTTGGTTTTCAAGACTTCAATCTAATAATATTATCTAGTACGTGCGCTCAAGTTCAAACACAAGACTGTAGATGTAAGCGGCTCCGCTCACTTGCACAGCCAACGATCCCACTTCAATATTTAAATCGTCATCGTAGCTGCTTGGATATAAGTAAACATCTTGTCCGTTTGTGTACCGAGAATCAACTACGCGACCATTAACAATCAAGTTAATGCTAGCTTGTGAATTTCCAGCGACATCGACATGGACGTTTTTCAATCTGTAGCCACGGTAATTGTAGTTGCTGTTCAACAATTGATTTACATAAAATGTTTCACCATAAACCATTCGATTTATAGAAACTGTTTTATGTTCTAAATAACCAGGCCGAGGATATCCAGGAACAGGATAGGTTGGTGGATAAACAGGTCCTGGGTAAACTGGTCCAGGATACGGAACTGGGTACGGCACCGGATACGGAACAGGGTATGGGTGAGGTCTAGGGTATGTAGGCTGCGGAACTGGATACGGGTGCGGATGTGGATAATTAGGTTGCGGCATCGGGTATGGATTTCCAGGACGAGGTGTCGGAGTGGGTCTAATTGGCCCTGAACCTGGACGTGGAACCGGAGATGGATAACGCGAAATAACCGGCGTCACTCGATTTGAATCACCGCCCGGCGTTATATAACCATACGCGGTTTGTACATTTAGCAATGATACTGAAAGCATAGCTGCCGCAGTCATCAAATACAGTTTAGAAACAAGTGTTTTTACTGAAATCATTTTTCCCCCTAAATTAAGATTTTTCCTGTAAAATAAAATATTTAGCTTACTTCAAAGCAAACCACATACCGGAAAAAAAACAATGTTTTTGGAGTCATTTTGCAACTGGTAAAAAGCGATTTTTAGATTAGAAAAAATAAGAGCGTGCTTTTACACACGCTCATTATAGTTAGGTTTGGTTTTGCTATAAGCCGGATTCTGTCCCGAAACCAGTCCCTAAAACTGGAATCGTGTATGACTATTTATCTGGGAGTTTCGTTTCCGAAACCCTCGAGCGATCTTACCCGGAAGCTCGTTTGAGCAAACTAAAGCGCTTCCCTATTTGATCTT
>JAYVPD010000242.1:0-3635 GCA_043757515.1 Pseudobdellovibrionaceae bacterium | reverse complement strand
ATCTAAAATAACTGTTAAAAATAGGTCATCCCTAGTCTCTCCTTTTTCTTGTTGCTTGGGGCTTCGAGCATACACCTCGTCCACCGCAATATGGGTCATCGCCGGTATTTGATAGCCTTGAAGTAATCGCTTTAAAATATAGTGATCATGGTAGTGACCCAGTTTATGTCCGCATGCAGAACATAAAGGCACTTTGCTCTCGTCTTTCTCTAAAATAATTTGCATATGACACGTTTGGCGAGATTCTTTGATGTCTTTTACAGAAAACCCACGGAATGAAGAAAGATCCTACCTAAATCGGCTAAAGTAGAGCCTGTTTTTGGACCCATCAAGTCGTTGTGGCAAATCAAATTGCCCCTGCCATTTGAAAACGCTAGAATTTGGCAATGAAGTCGTCGGTCCTATTTGCTTTAGTTGGTATTGTAATTGTCGCCTGTGCAGCCTATTTTTTTACGCGAAAGTCTGCAACAAGTTCAAATGTGTCGGCCCCTATTGAGTCTTTTTCTCAGACCAAATCAAGCTCGGCTGGAGCTAACGAAATCGATGATCAATCCAGCCTTCCTTTGGCTGTCGTTTTGTTTGATCGGGTCAATTTTGAACCTGAAGACAACGGCGATATTGTCGTTATGAATACAGGAGATGCTTTAAAATTACTTGAGGAGTCGAAAGATAAGACAGCAAAATATAAAGCGAAGTTAAAAAGCGGAAAATCGGGTTGGGTGATGGCGACTCAAATAGTGGCCATTCCCAATATGAAAAGTTTTAACACGTTTTACAATTCGACCGAACTTTTAAGTTCCTATTTTTATAACTCTGACGATTTGGATCCAGATACTAGGAAAAAATATGACGAACTAACGACAACTGATTTTATTAATCGAGCAAAAAATAATCCTGACAGCACGGTAGCTACCTGGGCTCAGGAATTAGAAATGGCAAATCAGGAAGACGTGACCGAAGTGCCTAATATCGAAACAAATCCTGATAATTGAGTTTTAGATCTTATCAGTTACTATTTTAAGAAATCAAGTAAGCTTGGCTGGACCATTTTTCCTGAAGTATCTAATGTTGCTTTCAGCGCGGCTTCCGATTTATTGATATCCGAAACCAATTTGAAAACGTCAGCGTCTTCAAGCTGAGAGGCCACGATTTTATTATCTACTATAGCTTTTTGAAGTGAATCCATCGACCCGTTCATAGCCATTACCCGCGCGCCGACATCAGAGCGGCCTGTCACCACTTGTGAAATGGATTGATCGATTAAATCCATCGCGTTTTGAATTCCAACTTTGTCATTTGTCTTTAAAGAGATCTCTAAGCCTTTTAGAACTTTAAATACGTTTACGCCGGCCTGTTGATTGCTTGGATCGGTGTCGCCCATTTTTTCAGACGTACCCGTGCTGCTGGCTGGACCTCGCAGCAGAATTTTACTTTCTTGGTCTTCTTCCAGTTTTTTATTAGATTCATTTTCCTTTTGAAGAATGCCTTCGATTTCATCCGACGATCGGGGCGTGATTTGCCCTGGGCGCACAACGCCTTCCGCATCTAACCCTTTGCCTTCAAAAATTTTGCTTCCTGGCAAATTGACCGCAATAAATTGATCTTTTTGCGTCTGAACCTTTAAATCGCCATCATCACCGGCATATTCACCGGTAACTTCGAACGGTCTTGTTTGTGTTTTGAATCCCGAAAAAATGTAACGTTCGCCCAATTTTCTGTTCGCAATTTGAACAGACTGGCCATAAAGTTGTTCGACCTCTTTAGACGCCATTTTACGTGATTCTGAACCGGCAGAAGCATCGCTGGATTGACTAATCGCCAACTCTTTTGCTCGGACAAGGAGTTCGGTCAATTCGTTTAACGCTTGATCCGTAAATTCTAAAAATGATTTAGCTTGATTTATGTTTTTTGCAAACTGACCATTGGTTTTTTCTTCTGTTCGACTGGCTAGTACCCGTGTAGTGGCTAGGGGATCGTCTGATGGTTTATTAATTCGCTTCTGAGTAGACGCTTGATTCTGCAAATCAGACATATCAGTACGATTTTTACTGATGTTCTTCTGAACTTGGTTGTATTGCATTTTATCAGCGATCCTCACGTTTTTTTATCCTTTATCTACATATGTTTTAAGCTAAGTATCGTATCAAACATTTCGTCAGCCGTTTTAATTAGCCGGGCTGACGCATCGTAGGCTTTCTGCATCTCGATCATTTTGGTGGCCTCTTCATCTAAACTGACTCCGCTTACGCTTTCTCGTATATTCGTTAACTGATCCACTATATTTTTTTGTGATTCAAAAGTCTTTCCTGCACGCTGAGCAATCGTACCAATTTGTCCGACCTGGGAATTGTAGTAGTCATCTAGAGTTGATCCGCCATCATCCATAATTTTTGTAAATTGAAGGGCACCAATAACACTTGAAATCGTGTTGTCGCCGGGACTGTTAGGTCGTGCAGCCGCTGCGATTTTGCCCGCGTCTAGCTGAATGTCCTGGCTGATCGCAAGAGTTTCAGCCGCGCCTTTGACATCATCTGGAAGCTCAAAAAAAGATGTTCCCGTTTTTCCGAATTTATCATAGCCCTGCTCGTGGGCAGTATTTACTTCGTCTGCCAGTTTGTAGGCCATTTCATCAATTGTATTTAAATGTTTTTCAATGATGTCATCGCGTACTTCTAAAGCACCGCCGATTTTGCCGCCCTTGATTTGTTCTGTGATTTTAAATAAGCTGCCTTTTTCTGACGATCGATAAAATACCTCAACGCGATTGTTTTCATCAGTGTGGGCTGCTTTTAATTCATTTGATGAGGTTCCAGAAACTAATATAGCCGTGTTTCCCGCGGTGATTGTCACCATACCATTTGTGCCTTCAGCCCAAGTGATATCGACTTTTTCACCCAGTTTTTTTAACAAAACGTCTCGTCGATCACGCTCGTCATTTGCGGGAACGTTTTGCACTTCGACCAGTTGAATTTTTTCATTCAATTGACCGATTTCCTTTGTGATCTGATTGATTTCATCCACCGAAGTTTTAACTTGGCCATCAAGATCAGTTTGAACGTCTTTCAATTGCTTGTTCATTGTTTTAAATGTCTGTACCAGGGTTGAAGCTGTTTCACGAACCATAGTTCGTGATGCCAAGCTTTCCGGAGTATTCGAAAGTTCTCTAAATGAATTGAAAAATTCGTTTAGCTGATGATTTAGGCCTTTAGTTCCCTGTTCATTGTAAACTTGTTCGACTCGAGCCAGCGCATCGGCTTTTGTTTCTGCCTGACCTAGACTTTGTTGTTCCCGCTGAATTTGTTTTTCTAACCACGGATTGTTAACTCTTGAAACTTGGGTCGCTCGGGCGCCCATGCCAATTCGTGTGCTGCCGCTACCGATGGGTTCGTTAGCTACTATGTCGACTCGTTGTCTTGAATAACCTTCTGTACTTTTATTGGCAATGTTGTGCGAAACAGTCTGTAAAGCCGTTTGAGAGTTAGATAGAGACCTTTTTCCGACGTCCATCATGGACGAAATCTTAGACATCCTGTCCTTTTTTTCAAGAGCCGCGCACGGGCTTTTCTAAGCTTCCTTGGAGACGAAGTTTCCGGAGCTTTCTGGGCCTGATTTGTATGTGCCTTTCTTTTCGTATG
>JAYVPD010000241.1:0-3640 GCA_043757515.1 Pseudobdellovibrionaceae bacterium | reverse complement strand
CATCAACGCCGACGATGAGCCCTTATATCAAAGGATTTCAAGACTATATTTGGAGAAAAAACTTGCTGCAGACAGGAAATTCCCTGAAAAGCATAGAGCTATTTATATCATTTCGGACTCTAATAGATGAATATAGGTCGGTTAAAGAAGCTATTTTGATTCAAAAGATTCCAGTTAAAATATTAGACCAAAATATCTTAACGACCAACCGACATAATTTAATGTCGTCTTTTATTACATGCCACTATATTAGAAAACCTTTAATTATTCGCCAAGGAATCCCCGTGCTGCTAGGACACCTTTACGAATCGTTTGATTTCATTTCCCATTTAAAAGAAGGCGACACACTTACTCAAGCTAAAGACAATTTCGTCGAAGATACAGATAGATACAAAACTGGTGTTATTGTCGGTGAAAATTTCTGCTCGTTATAGTGAAATCTATGCTACACTATGGTCGGTGATTTTATGAATAAACTTATTTTGACCCTTTTATTTCCGCTTTTCTCTTTGGCAAGTGTTTCTATTGGCAAATACCAATCCTGCTTAAATTTAACAAATAAGTTAGAATCACCGGCTGATCGAGACGCAGAAAAAATACTCTGTTTCAACCAGTTCAACCGTGGCGGACGTTCCCAAATAAAGAAATCCATGGAAGCTTGCTTAGGACTAGGGAACATACTTGAACACACGACTGCTTCGGATTCGCTCATTTTATCTTGGTTATCCGAAAACATTTTAGACGTAAAAATGTCCGAGTGTGTTTCTGTCGCTAAAAAGTTGAATTATTCGGATACTCGCGACAAAGCCCTATGGATGTGCATTGAAAATAAAAAAATAAGACGGTCTAAATGCAAAGATGTTACCGATGAAATGACCTATCCCCATAATAAAAACGTTGCATTGAACTATTGTTTAATGAAGAACTAGTTCTACCTGATACTGGCAATTCGACGACGCTTTACCTTGGCTAAATCTGCCATAGCTTTTAAATACGATTTTTCGGGCACCAAAAGCCAAGTACCATTGGGAACAGAGTCTGATTTTGTAAAAAGCTTTTTATTTAAATGGGGATTAAAAATTTGAAGTTTCAAAATATCATCGTCAAACCATTTGGTGAGAGTTTCAAATGGCAACGAATCTTTCATTTTCAGTGGCTCCCCAGGAATTCTCTTGGACCATTTAATATCTTTAAAATATTTGTCCGCATGGCTTTCAACATCTAATATCGCTAAAAAACTGGCATAAAAGTTTCTTGATGCAAAACCAAAACTTTTTCTTGAATTAACATTTTCAATAAGTTCACCCAAATTTCTTGTTTTGTATTTCTTTACCATTTTTGCTACCCCAGTAGGTCCATGATTGTAGCCTGTAACCGCAAGTGACCAGTCTTCAAGCATTCGATAATTACTTCGAAGTATTTTAGCTGCCAATTTTGTAGCCTCAATTGGATGGTTCCTTTTGTCTACTAATGGAGTGATCATTCGATGAGGCCTGGCGTTGGAGGGCATTATCTGCCACAGCCCGCTGGCCCCCACCTTTGAGCGAGCTAGCACATTGAACGAGCTTTCTACAAAAACTAATCGGACCAATTGTATGGGCAATTGATTTTGCCTAAAAATGTCTTCAAAATCTTCAATATACCTACCGGACAAGAAAATCGCCGTTTCAATACGATCCTTTTGGCCTAATTGAAATCGCAAATCGGACATGGATAGATTTGGTTTTTCTAGTAAAATAATTTTCTTTAAACCATCTACTCGTTTTTGCTTTTCTTTTTCAATTTGATGTCGTGTTAAGTTTGAAGAGGCAATATCCCCGAAATCAACTTTTTTATAGATTTCACCAATGTTTTCAGCGTTGTGAATTATGCCTTGATTGGTAGTGTACTCGGTATAAATTTTCTTCCAAAACTCTACCCGAGATTCAAGTCCTTTGGGTACTCTAAAGGCATCTTTACTATATCCGATATAAGGTCCCTGCCCATCAAAGTCAGGGTTCTTCCATTCCCGCGTTCCAAAGGGGTTTGATGCTCCGGCTATTTCGTCATGGGTAACTGGGGTATCTTCAATTGAAAAAGCTACCGAAACGGAAAAAATACAAAAGATTGCAAAAAAATATTTCATTCTTTTATTCTATCAATGTATTCATAATTTTATCAAAAAAGTTTCTAATTCTGGTCTCGTCCACGGCTCCATTAAAAATAAAAGCAAACTGATATATCTGACCATCGGCCCGTCCAGCATAACCAGCTAGACTTACGACGTTTGTTAAGTAGCCAGTTTTTGCCCTAACCCATCTTTCCGCTGCTTCATTTCTCATTCTCTTTTTCAATGTTCCGTCTACACCAGATATCGGCAAGGACACCAAAAATTCAGGAAAGATTTTGAAGTCTTTATGAATTATTTCTAACAAATGGGTCATTGCTTTCGCACTCATTTTGTTTTCCCGGGTTAAGCCAGAGGGATTTACTAGAAAGTACTGATTTTTATCTATCTTTATTCGAGCCAAATATTCGTTTATCTTAGCCATTCCCTTTTGCAAATTCCCCACAACTGCGCCACTGTCATCACCGTTTAAGCTGATATTTTTAGTCAACATTTCTGCTACGTAATTGTTTGAAAACTTATTCATATCGGCTAAAATGCCTTCAATTGGTTTACTTTCATATTCTGAAATAATTTTAGCCGTCTTTGGCATCACTCCTGATTTTACGTTTCCTTCAACGATGATATTTCTTTGTTTTAGAAATAGTTTTAAATTTCGACCACTCCAATCTGCTGGATCTTCGACATTTTTATAAGCAACAAATTCCTTACTCTTTTTTCCGATAGATCCACTTACAATAATTTGAGCACCTTTTCGTTCAACGAATATTTCGGATTTTTCACCGTCGCCCTGAGAAGCTTTGTTTTCAATTGTAAAAATGCCCACATCAGGATCCAAAAATACTTTGGGACGTTTTTCAGAAGGATTCGGGCGCACAAAAATGTTTATAGAATTCCAATTGAATGACATCGCTCCAACAGGCGCATCGTAAGCACGATCGACGCGGTTTTCCTGCCGACTTTCATCAAATCGAACCGCATCAAAAAGCGAATCATCGACTACGATCGACCCTTTAATTTTTTTAATTTGATTTCGTTCAAACTGGTTTACTAAAAACCACATATTTTCAGACACAAAGGAGGGGTCACCACCCCCGCGTAAGTAGAGATCCCCACTGTATGTACCTTCGGCGTCAGTTTTGTCCGGGTCTATAGCAAGTACAGTTTTAAATTTATGCCCGGGTGGAAACTGATCCAATGTGGTGGCTGCCGTCGTAATTTTAGTGATAGAAGCTGGGATTTTTTTTTCAGCAGAATTTAATTCAAAAATCGTTTCGCTTTTTTGTCCGTCCAAAAGAGTGATCATCATGCTTAAATCGGATTTAGGAACTTTGCTTTGTGAAACGACTTTTTCTATTCGCTTGCCAGTTTCACCGGCCAGTACTGTTACATTAATAAGAATCAAGACTAAGGTCAGTGTGTTTTTATTTAATTTCATTCTGTAATTGTAGACTCCGCACCAGACTTTAAGCAAAAAAAATTTATCTTTATTTACTGAATTTTCTTTTGAACTCATACTGACGACTATGAAAC
>JAYVPD010000240.1:0-13707 GCA_043757515.1 Pseudobdellovibrionaceae bacterium | reverse complement strand
GC
The DNA here is from genome assembly GCA_043757515.1 of Pseudobdellovibrionaceae bacterium. Lineage (GTDB taxonomy): Bacteria > Bdellovibrionota > Bdellovibrionia > Bdellovibrionales > Bdellovibrionaceae > UBA2316. Next base: position 13,705 of record JAYVPD010000240.1, on the reverse strand, counting down.
ATATCCAGCACGAATGCCGGACGAATGCGAAAGGATCTCGCAAACCACTAAACTAACAAAGGAGGTTTCCTAAAGGTTGATAAACGTTAGTTTATCCTTTCTTTGCCCAAAGGCAAACTTCGCGAAAGCGAGGGACGCAAAGCTAAAGGGGCTCATGAAAAACTCGCAAGAGTTGTTCAAAATGCCAGCCAGCTACCAAAGGTAGTACCCGAGGGAAATTCGAGGTGTCAAATGGAAGGAAGAAATTCAAATATATTCATGGATTGGTTTCATTCCCCTTAGCTTGAAGAACATCATTGAGGATGACTTCAGGCTTTTATTTTTTTCCCTACAGATAGGTCTCTCGTTCAATAATTAAATAATAACTCCCTGGTTCACTTTATTTAAATTCAAAAAATCAAAGTCAGTACTAACACTAATTGCAAAGTCGAAACCGCGCTCTATTTTGAAACGCTTGTGCAAACTCTCGATTTGTATTGTGAATCTACGTCTCTATTTTTAGAAGCTGTCTCAATCGTAGATGCTGTCGTAACATCCCTGCCTTGCTGGCTAATTGAAACACAGTCGCGGCGTTTTTTTTGAAACGCTTTTTCTAAAGGGTAATTTGTGGGGATTGGTTTTAGGCGACCACACAGGTAGGGTCAAACAACATGACTGTCCCGCTCACAAAGTTTATGGAATTTTACCTTTTCCGATATAAATGTCGAGGACCTAAGGAAATCTCCACGTTATTTATTTCACAATCCTAGAATCGAAATCGGTTTTGAAATGGATAAAAATTAGTTGGAAATCTACCTCAAACCGAGTTTGTAAAAACTTGCCATGATTCCTTAACTTGCGCCTTTCAAAATAATACTCATTAGATCTTGATGTACGACCCAGAAAACTATATAAGCAGATAGAAGAGGGGACCTTTATGAGCACCGCTAAAATCGATCGCGCACCACATCCTGTAGTTTGGCTAATTCTTTACATTCCGTTCGGAGCCTTAGGCGGCTTTGTGAGCGTCGCTCTTACTTTTTTGGCCACTCAAAATGGTCTCTCTATTACAGAAGGCTCGCTTATCATAGGATCTCAAATGTTGATTCAATGGCTAAAGTGGTTATGGGCGCCCGTCGTTGATATCACATTTTCACCAAAAAAATGGTATGTGCTTTCAACTGCGCTGTCGGCTGTTGGCGTGTTTGTTATGTCTACTATTCCTCTAGGAAAAGACTCGCTTGGTCTGCTTCTCGTTGTGATTGCTGTGGCCAATTTAATAAACTCCGTCGTCGGAATGGCCGTCGAAGCTATGATCGCTGGGCTAACCCCCAAAGATCAAGTGGGTCGAGTCAGCGCCTGGTTTCAGGCCGGCAACTTGGGCGGCACAGGTTTAGGCGGCGCTTTGGGATTATTTTTGATTCAGCATTTGCCTCATCCCTGGATGTCAGGGGCAATCATGGGTGCACTCTTTATGTCGTGCTGTGCAGCCTTGCTTCCCCTGCCTGATATCAAACCACATGTCACAGATAAACCGCCCCTTGAGTCCATTAAGGTGGTTGCCAAGGGCTTCTGGCAAATGATCAAAGCGCCTGTTGGTGTGTTGACCGCATTGATGTGTATCCTACCCATTGGAACCGGCGCGGCTCAGGGAACTCTGACCCAAGCGACCGTGGCTGCTTATTGGGGTGCCAGCGTTGATCACGTTGAACTTGTGCAAGGTTTGCTTTCGGGTTTGATTATGGCGTTTGGATGTTTTATTGGCGGCTGGTTTTGCGATCGCATGAGCCCGCTAAAAGCGTATTCTTTTTTTGGAGTTGCTCTTGCCGTCATTGCCGTAATTATGGGCCTAGCGCCTGCTACGATTACTATGTACATAGTTTGGAACATGATCTATGCACTTGGTGTCGGTCTTTCCTATGCGGCGTTTACAGCAATGGCTTTAGTTGCGATAGACAAAGGCGCGGCGGCCACTGGTTACAACGTATTTGCTTCCGCATCTAATTTTCCAATCTGGTGGTTGGGATTACTTTTAGGCTGGGTCGCTGATCATCACGGCCCTCGCAATATGCTTTTCACGGAAGCCGCATTGGGACTATTGGGAGTCGCAATCTTCACCGTAGTTGATCGCAAAGTAATGAAAAAAATTAAAGGCTAAAAACCTTTTAATAATTATTTTGTCGGAAGCAGAAAACGTTTTTTATTAGTCCGAATGTCCTGTCGATCAGCATAGTACTGCGCGAAGGGCACTTTCGTTTCACCTGAAACCATTCCAGGCAACGATTTTAGAGCTTGAAATACCTGCTCTAGGCTCGGGTGAGACTCGTGCTGGCCGCGGGAATAAACACGATACTGGAGGCCTTCAACAGGCGGTGGATTTGGAAACTTACGTTCTTGAAAATCCGCAAGCGACGTTTTTTGAATTTGAGCTAATAAATCCGTCCAGGCTTGGATAAATATATCTCCAAATGAATTATTGAAATCGCCAAAGCTGTTCCCTTTTTTTGCTCTATATTGAACTCGTAATTCCGAGAAAACGCTGCCAGAATATTCAAAACCAATCGAAAATTCTTTCGTCGTGTCAGGATTGGCTTCGTAAAAAACAATATCCGCGTCTGGGGCCGTGCTGCGCGCTTTTAAAATGGCAACACTGGCAATTTCTTTAGTTAAAAAAGTCTCTAAATCGATTTTGTTTTTAAAAATACAATCGGCAATATCTGAAAATTGATCAATAAAACTTGAATCCAATTGAAAATTGACTTTTCCCAAACTGCTGAAAGGATTTTCAACAAAATAAAAAGCGTCGACAATATTAATTAACTGCAAATCGCCACCTTCGTTTGGAAGCCTTCGAGTCTTACCATTTTTTTGAGTATAATAAAAATAGCGAACCTTCACATTTTCTTTTTCCCCAATTGGAATCGGTATCAAAGGAATGACTAAAGCAGTTCCACCTTTAAAATGTTTTTCGACTACTTCAGCAACGGTCAGTTTTCCAGTTTCGTTATTTTTTGTTTCAAATAAAATAGTGCTGGGAATGTTTTCATAAGTCGGGGGCAATGCCACCTTTGTTTTTGGCCTTTTAAGCTCAGGAGTGTCGGTTAAATTTTTCTCGGTATCAATTTGATTTTTTGACTTCGGAAAAATCAAAAAATACACAACTAAAATTCCAAATCCAACAAAAGCAGAAACTAGAATCCACTTTAAAATCGCAAATAGGGTCAATTTAAACCTCAGATTTCAACAATAAAAAACGGTTTAGTTTACCGTCGGAATCAATAATCTTTGTCCAACTAATATTCGAGAGGGATTTCTGATTTTGTTTTTAAGTTTGAATCGCGACACGTCAATTTCATATCGATTCGCAATCTTTTCTAAATTTTCTCCGCGTCGGACAATATGGTAGGATTTTTTTGACTTCTTTTTAAAAGCTTTTTTCAGACTAGCGACCAGTCGCTGTTTACTTTTACTAGTTTTTCGTTGAGTTGAATCCTGGGAATTTTGATTCTTACTTTGGCCATCTTTGTTGTCCGATGGTGACAGGTTTCCAGGTAATTTTATTTTTACGCCAACTTTTAATATTCGACCTCGTTTTATCGAGTTTAACCGTTTTAAGTTTTCAACGGTCGTGTTGTATTTCATAGCGATACTAAATAGCGAATCACCCGACTGAACAATATAGAATTTAGTGATGCCGTCCTGGACGACCTCTAGACGACTATCGCTCGACGATTTTTCTGGCTTTTCTGTTCGCGCTTGTTTATCCGCTTTTTCTGGTTTGTCGGCCGCGGACACCGTGACGCTAGATCCTTTTGATTTACCTTTTGCTAAACGAGTCGATCGATCAGGAACAGAAATTCTGGAACCGACTTTCAATCGCTTTTTTCTGGGAATATCATTTAGGTCTCGCAAATAAGCCACAGTAGTTCTAAATTTCCGAGCAATTGTGTATAAAGAGTCTCCACGACGAATTCGGTAGTCTTCGGTTTCACCGGCATCTGCGACAAATTCAACTTTATCCACTTTGCTATCTGCCGCTGCAAGCTTTGCTGCATCCAAAGTGCCTACTGGAATTCGAACGTTTAAAACATTGTTAGACATCGTTGCGATTTCTCCTTTGAATTTAGGGTTTAGCGCTTTGAAATCTTCGTAATTTAGACTCATTTTTTCGGACATTATTCGTAAGTTAACTGGCTCGGTGAGTTTTACTGTGTCAAATTCAATTGGTGGTAAATAATCAATTTCACCAAATCCATATTTTTCAGGGTCCTTGGCAATCAACCGGGCTGCCAAATATTTAGGTATATAATTTACCGTTTCACGAGGCAGTCTTTTTTTCTTAGCAATTTCCCAAAAATCTCGAGTATCCAGGCGCACAGTTTCGCGTTTTACTTTACCTTCACCAACATTGTACGAGGCCATCGATAAATACCAAGAACCAAACATGGAATACAATGTACGGAAATAGTCGGCTGCTGCCTGTGTCGCAATTTCTGGATCTCGGCGTTCATCGACAAATTTGTTGATTTCTAAGCCATAACGTTTCCCAGTCCCACGAATAAATTGCCAATAACCTACCGCCGCCGCATGACTAGTAGCCCGCGCGCTAAATCCCGATTCAATTAAAGCAATATAAAATAAATCTTCGGGAACTTTATTATCACGTAACACTTTTTTCATTAACTTTTCATACCGGGCAGAACGAGCCAAATAACGCTCCATATGATCTCGACCTTTGCCCTGAAAATATTGAATCCATTTATCAACAAGGGGATTCACTTCACTCGGAATAGCATCAAACTCGGTAACGGGTTCCGCCGAGGGCTTGTCTTCTTGTAAATGGAATGAATCCAAAGTCGGCGCCGGGTTATCATTTTTTTCAGTACCAATAGCAGCTGCTGTAGTAGAGGCGGCTGGAACAGTCGCGGTCGTGGCGTCTATATTGGCACTCGAAGTGGCCGCTGGGCCTTCTGTTTTCGTAAAATGAGCGCAGCTTGATAGTAAAACCAAACTCAAAAGTAAAAGCAGCACGCTCGATTTCGTGGTCCGTTCTTGCATGTGTCATCCTATCGTCAAAAATACTTTATAGCCTCTTTTAGGTTATCAAAAATATATCTCATTACAATGTACGAATTACTTTAATGGACAGAGCTTTATTTTAATACAAAATCTCGCCAAAAGTCAGGTCTGTATTGATATTCGCCTTTATCGATAAGCTCATAAATCAGCGTATTTCGCAATATTGATTTCACATAACCCGTGGTCTCGGCCCAAGGAAGCTCGTCAAACCAAAGTTCTTCCATACCGGGGTAGTCTTTATCAGTAACGGCATCGAATATTTTTTTGGTAATCTCGCGTTGATTCAAAAACTGCTTTATTTTATGCGGTCCAGCGTTGTACCCAGCAAGGCCCAACGGCACATTATAATTCATGTCTTTAATGACTTGGTGAATATAGTAAACCCCCATTGGAATATTAGTTTTAGGGCGGTACAGGTCCTCTGGAAAATCAATTTTCATTTTTAAACTGGCCGCGATTTCCAGAGCTGTCGGTTGAATCATTTGCATAAGGCCTGCCGCCTGCGAACTCGATAGTGCTTTCAGTCCAAAGGAACTCTCTTGTCTGATCAGGGACAAAATCAAATGTTCATGCAGTGGGTATTTTTCCTTTTCTTTTAATATCAAACTTAAATAAGATTTTGGGTAAATCTCTTTTATTGCATCTAGCGATCGGACTTCACTATAGGTTTCAAGCAAAGGCGTCACATTTTTCACCGACAAGGGATGCAGGCTCGCTTTTGACAAGATCATCGACAGATAGAAAACCTTTAATGGATTCTGTGGCCATGAGAAACTTTGCATTTCTGTTTGAGCTTCTAACACCCAACCGAGCTCACTCAATTTTACAAACCGTCGCCAAACATCTGCATTTTTTCCGGTCAAAGACCACTTGATTGGGGCCATGGCCGCACCTTTGGCCGGTTTAATTTTCCCTTCGTTCAATTCGGCGCCCATACGGATTCCAAAATAAGAGAACGGATAGTCCGCTGCAAATTTTACTTTTTCTTCAAGTTCGCGAGCATCCTTACTATACTGCATTGATCTAATCCACCAATACCGGCCCGTGATGTCGTATTTGTCATGATCAAGCTGCATCAACCGTTCAAACTGTTTTTGGGCCAAGTTCATTTCATTCATTCGCAAAAAAACTAGTCCACTTCGAAATAGCGCTTCATCCACGTCCGCGCTTTCTGAATAGTAATTTTGAACCACTTTAAATGAATCCAATGCCTTAGAATAGTCACCGACCAGTTGAAAAGAACGCCCCATTATCATCGAATATTCTCGATACAATTCTGAATTTCGATAAAGGCTCTCTAACTTTGGCGCCAGATCCACTATTTTGCGATAGTCCATCTTTCGATAGGTGGCCCGGAGGGAATCCATAATTGGTTCCATTTGAACAATCGAGCGGCTTATGTCGCTACTTGCATAATCATCTAAAGTTAAAATTTTCTTTTGGACATTGAGGTCCGCAGGTTCCAACAATTTGTTAGCCGATCTTGTTTTGCTTGCGACACTCATGGACGGTTGTTTTGCATCCATTTGCCCTTGGAACCATTTACGTATTTCAGTATTCTGATAAACGTCATCTGTATCAAGTAGACTCAAGACTTTGGTTTTCAATTTACCCGATTTTTTAGAATTTTTTTCGATTTCATTAATCGACACTTGGATAATCTTTTGAGTTTGCATTAAAATCGATGCTCGCCAAGGCCCGGCTAAAATTATCTGGCTATGAATTTTAACATTCTCAAAGTAGGTCAATATAGTTTTCTGATCCAGTTTTTCATCGTTAAATTTGAAGGTGCAATTTGCCCAAACGCTGAATATCCAACCGATCAGGGGCTTGTTATTGTTCAAAAGTGAAGGCCCTTTTGTAACACACTCTTTGTATTTTTTATTGACTTCACTTTGGCGCCATACTGACAATGGGTTTTTCAATTTATTTGATTTAATTTCTTCTTCATACACATTTTGGAAATGATATCTGTTTAGATCTTTTGGAAAGGAAAGCTCGATAGAATCCGCCCAGCCCGTGGAGGCGTTCCAACACAAGGCAACCAAAAGCCACTTCATCGATATCATTATTTATCCAAACATTTATTTAAGACGATTCTCATTTTGTCAAAATTAGCTTTTACATCGGCAGGGTTATTCATTTTTTGAATAAGTTCATCCGGTGCAAAACTTAAAGTTTGAAAAAACTCAAACAGAGTCATGATTTCTTTTTCATGATCCCGTCGAATATCGGTTGGCATTTTGTCGAGCAATTTGCGAATTTCCATAGAACCGCCGCCTTCGCCCGCGAGCTCGCCTAAAACAAAATAAAAAATATTTGTAACTTGAACATAGGTTTCTTTGTCCGTTTTTGAACCTAGTTTTTTTTCAATTTTAGCGATTTTTCTATTGAGCTCTTTTTTTAAATCCCGCCCAGAAGAGCGCCAGCCAAAAGCAATCGACGCGTAGTAAATCATAATCAAAACAATGATTCCAAAAATGACCAGCCAAAAAATAATTCTATTTTGAAAGGGAGAACGCTGAAATGATCCGGGATCCAAAATGACCGAAGGCAATGTTAAAGGACTCTTATCGGGGGCCACAGCATTTTCCTTGGTCTTAAATGACTCTGTGACAGCGCTTTTATCGCCAGGCAGAACCTCAATTGGAATCGCCTGGGTTTTATCAATCACATACTTACCGGTTTCAGGATTAAAATAGCTCATCTCTATTTCAGGAAGAACTATTTTACCTTCTTTGCGGGGGATAAGTATAATTTCAAATTCTTTGTAGCTCTGCCCGGTCTTAAAAAATTTGGAGTCATTTCGGGTCTCGAATACTTCGATTCCCTCAGGCCATGCTATACTCGGCAATTCAATACCTTTGGCATTACCTGAGCCTTCAAATTTCAATTTGAATTTCATCGGCTGATTGGCAGCAGGCTGACTTCCTTCAATTTGCGAGGACACTTTAAATTTGCCAACAGCACCGCTGAAAGACGCTGGTTTGCCTTCGGTAGGTAAAGGTTTAATTTTAATTTTTACCCGTTGTGAGGATTTAGTGAACTCATAAACTTTTCCTAAATTCATGCCGAACTGACTTGGCAATCTGACTTTTGATTTAATCTTAAATTCGTCAATGTAGGTCTCGCCTGATTTCAAAGGGAACAGCGCATGCCGGGCCAGCAAGGCTTTTTTATAGGAAACGCCGTTTACTGTTTCCTGATAAAATTGTATCGCTGGAACTTCTTCGATAATTTCTTTCCAAAACCCTTTTAAATCTGGAAACTTTGTGCGATCCAAACTTTCTAGTTGCCCTCGGGTCATAAGGTACCAGCTGACAACAATTTGTTCGCCTTCGTAGACTTCCGTTTTATCTACTTCTACCTGAATAAAAAAAGCTTCGTTCGTGTTCTGAGGCGTTGATCGAAAGGCTGGCTCTTTTAAAAGCGCCGGGTTTTCACCCTCTTCATTTGGATCCTGTCGGCCCTGCTGCTGACCGGGCTGAATACCACGTCGTTTTAACAACTGATTGAATAGCTCCTCTTCCATTCGATCCATTTGATTTAGGGAATCTTCATCTCCAAACACACTTTCTGCTTGGTTTTGATTGGCCTGGGGTACGGGCTTGGCCGTCACTTCGACAGGTATTTGAGCCGTTTTATATTCCTTACCATCAACCACAACCGCAAATGGTTTAATTTCTTTTTTTCCAATGCTCGCGGCCGTTAAGCGATAACTAAACGTCGTTGTTTTTTGAGTATTGTACTCCATACCGTTGGCGCCAGACTGCATACGAGTCGAAATTTGTGTGCTTTGATTTGAACCTTGCAAACGAAAGCCTTCAAAACCGGGGGGCGTCGGCGGATCAATACTGACATCTCCGCCAGAACTTACGCGGACTTCTACATTTAGGGCTTGGCCAACGCCAACTTTGCCAGACGAAACTTCAGCCTGGACAACTACCTGTGCGCTTAGCCAAGGGGCTAAAATCAGAATGAGTATAAATCCTATTCTACCAATCTTTATCACGCGGAGATTCCTTCGTTTGGTTTTGTTTAGAAAATTGTGTTCTCATTTTTTTCTCTTGCTGAGAAATTTCGCCAAAGATTTTCTGAACATTTTCTTTAGTTAAATCACCTTTGAATTCTTTCGGTTTGTATTTTTTGCTGTCTGAATAGTTTTTAGGCTTGTCGCCTTTTTTATCTTTGGAATCATCCTCGTTTGGATCTTTGCCGTCTTTTCCTTTTTGATCCTTGTCTTTATCTTTATCTTTATCATTGTCTTTGGATTGCCCTTGCCCGCCACCTTGTTGTTTTTGCAACATCAATTCAATATTAGTTTTTACTTCAATCGAACTTGGGTTTAGCTCCAAAGCCTGTTGATACTTTTCCAAAGCCAAATCGGTTTTATTGTCTCGAGCTAACAACTGCCCTTGATTGTATAGCGAGGCGAACAAAGTTAAATACAAAGCTTGTTTTTCCCAGCGCGAAATCAAGGGTTGCTCTGGAACTGCCTGCAATTCTGATTTCGTGAAATCTTCGGCATTTTTATAGAGCTTCAAAGCCTTCTCGTAATCCTTCAACACATCATAGGTGGCACCAAGATTCGAATGAGTCGCCGGCAAAAGGGGTTCAATTTCAAGAGTTTTAAGGTATCCGGCCTGGCTTTCATCAACAGACTTCTCTTTTATTGTCGCCGACGTCTGATTGTTTAGATAAATGGCACGCAAATCCGTGTATTGGCAACTGGCCAATAAAAAAACTAAGCAATATAAACTATTTTTGGCTTTCGACATATCGCCCCCGCCATTTTTCAGTTTTTTCTTTACGCTCGCCCATCATTAATTCCAGTGACCCTATTAGAAAAGCCACTAACAAAAATATTTGAAATCGTTCTTCATAATCTGTGACAACAGTGGATTCAAATTGAGCCTTTTCAAAATCTTTAAAGTCATCTATTAAATGCTGAATATGATCCCCGCCAAACACCGAAAAATAAAATGAACCCTTTCCTCGTTGAGCGATTTGTTTTAAAAAATCACCTTTAACTTGCGTGATAATCGTTTGCCCCTGCCTGTCTGTTTTATAGCCTTTCAAATAGCCAAAATTATCGCGTTTAGGAATCGTTGCGCCTTTTTCTGTGCCATAGGCGATGGAAAACACCCGAATATTCTTCTGAACGGCGTCGTCTATGGCTTTCAGCGCGCCTTCTTCATGATCTTCGCCGTCAGAGGCAACCAATATAACTCGCGTAACTTTGGATCCGTTATCGGCTGAAACACCGCCTCGCTCGAATACGTCCATCGCATGATGAATGGCCGACTCCACGTTGGTTCCCTGATTTGAAACCACGCTCGTAGATAAGGAATCTAAATACATTTTGATCGCACCCATATCGTTGGTTAACGGCGACATCAAAACACTGGATCCGGCAAACGCAATAATGCCTACTTTATTTCCCGGCATTAAATCAACCAATTTGGCCAGCTCTAATTTGGCCTGCTCCAATCGTGAAGGCCGCAAATCTTCGGCATTCATACTTTCCGAAACATCGACTGCAAAAATAATTTCAAATCCTTCGGACTTGACCACCGCTTGGTTTTGACCCAATTGAGGGCGAGCAAGACCGATTGCCAAAATGGATATTACTATAAACTGTAAAAACCATTTCCACTTTCGTTTTCTAAAATCAAAGGTCATCAATATTTGATTGACCATTACCGCATTAAATATCCGTTTCAGTTTGGCCTGGGTCGTTCGATGCATCACGATCGCTAGTATATAAAATAAGACTCCAAGAAATATTAAGCAGAGGGCGCCAGGGGATTCTAATCGTAACATTAAGGAACCCTCCTTAACCAGGTCGACTGCAACAGCCAACTTGCCAAATACAAAATAATCGCAATGACTAAATAGAAGGGAAACAACTCGGTGTATTTAGTATATTTATTTACATCAGTCTTTGTTTTTTCTAGTTTATTGATTTCATCAAAAATGCCAACCAAGGAATCTTCTTTAGAGGCACGGTAATAACGTCCACCTGTCTCGCTGGCCATCTTTCCCAATAAATCCTCGTTAACAGTCGATTCAAACGGCTGATACGTTTTCACTTTGTTGCCCATAAAATCTTTTACGTATATCGGAATGCGGGTGGGACCGTCTTTTCCAATGCCAATAGAATAAATTTTCATTCCGTAACCCTTAGCTAACTCGAGCCCAGTTTCAGGATCTATAGTGCCGCTATTATTTTCCCCATCCGTCATAAAAACAATCACTCGCGTTTTTGCCTGTGAATCTTTAAGACGGCTGACCGCATTGGCAAGACCCACCCCGATCGCAGTGCCTTCTTTTATGCGAGCATCTTGGGCGGTTGTGATTTCAGCAATTCGAGACAAAATTAAATCATAATCTAAAGTCGGCGGAACCAAAGTAAAGGCTTCGCCTGCAAAAATTACGATCCCTATTTTATCGGTGGTTCGATTTTTTACAAATTCTTGTATCCGATCTTTTGCGGCCTCAAGTCGATTCAAAGGCTTCATATCTTCAATCAACATACTGTCCGATATATCCAACGCAATCACTATATCAATGCCTTCGACATTGGTTTTAATTTTTGTATCCGCTTTTTGTGGACGACAGAGTGCTACAATTATAAAAACAAGGCTTGCGACTTTTAAAAAAAATGGCAGTTGATTGAGTAAAACCTTTAAACTTTTTGTTCCTGTTTTCAACACGGCAACAGTAGAAAATTTAAATGAGCTGTTTTTTTCTTTATAGCGCAAAAAGGTCCATGCCATAGCAGCCAGCAACGGTATCAAAAGCCAAATATACTGCGGATCTTTCCACTGCATTACTTGCCCCCCCGAAGTCTCTTGATCTGCTGATTGTCTTTGGCAACGATTGCCCGTTGCAATTGATCTGCTTTTTCAATCCATTTTCTGGATTTTTCAGAAATCAAAATAGCATCCTTAGCTTCAAGTTTTCCTTTGCCTACACCGATTTTTTGATATTCACGGCTGAGCTCAATCAGTTCTGCACCGAAAATAGAGTAAACCAATTCATGATGTCTAGCCAATTCACGAATGCTTGCTGGCCAGGACATTTCGGAACTTGCAATTCTAAATGTGCGGGTAAAAAATAGTTTAAAGGCCGCTTCAACCATCGAAACTATTTTTAATAACTCGTCTGTAGTTTGAGTCACTGCTTCACTGTCTAATAGTTTATTGTCAGCATCTGATCGTGCATTAAAAATCGCGTTTTCACGTTGAAGTTTACGATAGGTAGTAAAAAACTGCTGCACAGGCTGAGTACCATCATCAAGAGCTTTGATTCTCGCTAACATTTTTCGTCGTTTCCATCGCCTGGCCGCTACGGTCCCAAAACTAGAAATAGAGAGCAGCAATAACGCCCCAAGAACCAGCCAATAGAACATAGGGATGGGCACTGCAATCCCAGACATCGGCCCAAACATTTCTGGTTTCTTATCCGCCTTTAAAACTGATTTAACTTCGAAATTAAGTTCTGGTTGGATTTTGATTTCCCGCTGTCCATCCGTAAGCACTACGGCCGGCATTTTTTTTGGTCCAACAATGTAGGATGTAAAAATAAAATCGACTTCATTTGGCGTCGCAATCGTTTTTACGATTACCAGATCGTAATTTTTACCCTCTTCAAATTTTACTTTTACTTTATTAAAATCGATAGGCCCGTCGCCCATAGTGTTATTAACCATGGTACAATGGGCGCCGAATAGCTCGCCAACGGTGAGCGTAGTTTCGCCTGGGTTAGAAAATTGGTAACTGCAGTTTAAATCCATTACTTCTTTCTTCTAAAATAAGCTATCAAGGGTTGCACAAAGTCGCTTTGGGTAGAAATTAAAATTTTATCCACCTGCGATTTTTTCAACATTTTATCTCGCGCTTCGCTTTGATAATTATAATTTATTTTCATTCTTTCTTTCGCAAATCGCGATGCGGTATCCAGCAAAACCCGCTCGCCAGTTTCAGCATCTTCAAACTCAATAAGACCCAGATCTGGAAAGTTTTCTTCAACAGGATCATTCACCACACAAGCAATAACCTCATGCTTTTTAGCCAATAGGCGCAAGCTTTGTTCATAATTTTGATCAAAAAAATCACTCATAAAAAATACAGTGGCGCGTTTTTTCAGAAATCCCTGTAGAAAACTGGCGGTCGTCGACAAATTAGTTTTGCGCCCCACTGGCTTAAGATACAAAAGATCACGAAGCATGCGTTGCAAATGACCACGACCTTTTTTGGGGGGAACAAAATGCTCAACTCGATCAGAAAATAAAATAAGCCCGACTTGATCTTTGTTTTTTTGAGCGGCAAAAGCCAAAAGCGCTGCCAAATAAACAATGACTTCGCCTTTTATAAATTTACCCGAACCAAAATCAGTCGACCCACTGATGTCCACCGCCAAAATGACGGACATTTCACGCTCTTCTTCGTATGTTTTAATAAACGTTTTGCCCGTTCGCGCTTGCAGTGGCCAAGCAATAGAGCGAACATCGTCACCGGGAACATACTCTCGAAAATCAGAAAATGTCATTCCTTGGCCTTTGAAGTGCGTATGATACTCGCCGGAAAAAATGTTGTTCACCATTTTTTTAGTCTGGATTTCAATCAATTTAACCTTTTTGAGT
>JAYVPD010000239.1:0-44460 GCA_043757515.1 Pseudobdellovibrionaceae bacterium | reverse complement strand
ATCAAGTCATTTTCGGCTGTGGCGACTGCGGTTCCTGCTGAAAAAGCAACATTGCTTGCGGCTGGTATTTCAGAAGCAATGAACTGTACTGCCTACGGTCTGGTAACAGCAATTCCTGCCCTAGTGATGTACGCGGTGTTACAGAACCGCGCAAATCACATTGTTGAAGATTTAAATCGATCCGCTTTAAAAGTATTCAACTGGCTGAGTTACACTTATGAGCCAGTAGGCTTTAAAAGTTTCCGGGCTCCAAAAGATGGCGCTAAGGAATCTGTAAAAGAAATCAACGCATAATTGAATTCGGACTATCGAGCTTAAGGGCTCGATTGAACAGGGATGGTTTAAATGTCGCAAAGTAAAAAACATCTAGATTTTGAATTAAATCTGATTCCATTCATCGATTTACTATCCACCTGCATTTGTTTTCTATTGTTAACAGCTGTTTGGTTGAATGTAGGATCGATGAATGTAAAGCAGGCTGTTGGCGGGCAACCGGCTGCAGAAACTGTAAAAAAACCAACTCTTTGGGTATTCTTAGGAGACAAAGGTGATATTTCATTTGAAGCCAAGGATTCTCAAAAGCTTCCGACAGCAATGAAAAAGTTCAAATTGGCAGGTGCGGAAGGCAAAGCAAATCTTCTGCAATTGGCAAGTCAATTAGAGCTTATGATAAAGGCAGAGCCAGAATTGAAAACGGCTCTAATACAACCGCGAGCACAAACGCCTTATGAAGATATTATTGATTTGATGGATCAATTCAAAAAATCTGGCATGGGTGATTTGGGCGTGGTTCCATTATAGAGGGAGTCATTTATGATAAAACAAAATGTGATAAGTAATACAGCTCTTAGTAGCCCCATTCTGACTGCCTCGTTCTTGAATCCTCAGGGGAAGCGTTGGAAAAAGGGTTTAGCGGCAGACTTGCTGCTAACGGCACTCATAGATGCGTTTTCTATATTGGTCATATTTCTATTGATGAACTTTTCTAGTAACGGCGAAATCTTATTTATGTCTAAAGATATGCAGCTGCCAAAGGCTGCTCGCGGCGATGTTCTAGATAGAAACCCAGTTGTTAAGGTCGAAGACGGAAAAGTGACTTTAGAAGACAAGGTCTTGACTGCCGAAGGTTTAATTCAAGAACTATTGAATTTAAGAAAAAGCTATAAAGAAACTCACGCTGGGGAAGAAATTCCAAGTACGATCACGGTTCAAGCCGATCGACGAACTAAATATGAAGCCCTAAATCAAGTCGTTCTGGCTTGTGCGCATGCTGGCTTCAGTGATTTGAAATTTGCAGTTGTAATGAAGTAAGTAAAACTAAGGAGGGGGAATGAAGTTATTAATAATCTTGGCACTAGGATGGGCCAGTTTATCGTTAGCAGCTGGCGAGGCTGCCGATGATGGAACTCGAGATTTATTAATTCAAAAATTAAAAGGTGTGCATTTTAATTTATCCCCCGAAGATCCGTCAAAAGTAGCTGTGGCGCTGAGATTGGCAGATTTGTATTCCGAGCGTGCGCGCGTTTCGGCGATGAAGGAACTAGAGTCTGGGTGCACGGTTTGTACGGCGGGCGAAGACGATCGTAAAAAAGCATTGTCGTTATATCTTGAAGTGGTCGGGCGCGCGCCAGAAGCGAGTCGCAACAAAGTTCTTATTCAGGTTGGTCATTTGCAAGAAATTCTAGGCCAGGATTCTGAAGCTAAAAAATCCTATGAAATAGTATCCGCTAAATCAACAGATCAGCAGGCGCAATCGGATGCCAATTTATCACTTGCTGAAATGCTGTATAAAAAAAGTCAATTTAAAGAGGCCTTAGGGTATTATACAAAAGTGATTGATAATCCTTTGGCTGGATCACGAGGTTTAGCGGCTTATCGAAAATCTTGGTCCCATTTTAATTTGGGCCAGATGGATGAATCGCTAGCTCAGATTAAAAAAATCCTAACTGATAAAAGTTTGCAAAATAAAAGCGGGGTTTCTGAAGGAACCGCCGATATTCAATTTTTAGAAGAAGTGGCTAAGGATTACGCTACGTTTTTATCAAAACGACCTTATTCTGATGTTGAAATCAAAGAGCTCTATGAGCTGACTCCCGAAAAGGCAAAGCTAGCTACCATTACAACGTTGGCTTCAGAAACCGAGCGAGTTGGGCGACGAAAAGAAGCCATAATATCGTGGAATTTTGTATTAAATAAACAAAGCCAGCCAGACGGACGCTTGGAAATTTTAGCGCATTTGGCGCCGCTTGCTTGGGCCGAAGGCCAAATTGAAACCGCGCAGACTAATTTTAAGGCGGCACTTGATATCTGGAGCGAACTAAAAGGCTGCGGAAGAAAAGAGTGCGAAGATATTCGAAAACTTTTTAGACAATTTGTAGTCACTTGGAATCAGGCTGAAAAGACTAAGCCATCGGCTAGTCTAATAACCACTTATAAAATGTATTCACAGCAATTTCCAGAGGACATCGAAATTGCAGTTTGGGGCGCTCAGGCCGCTAGACAAAACAAAGACTGGGCGACATCTGTTGCTCTTTATGAAACCGCAGGTAAAACGCTTGCCGTTGACCCGAAACAAGCAGCAAAATTTGAATCTGTTTTGTTAAGTAAAATTGAAGTAGCTGAAGAGGCCGCAGACCCCGTACTGCTTGAAAAAGCGCAATCGGATTACCTTGCCAAATCCACTTTGAAAACTAAAGCCTATGAAGTGAGTTATCAAAAGGCCCACAAGGCCTACGAATCTGGACAAACGCAAGTAGCTTCCGAGCAGCTAAAGGCTCTGGCTATTGATGTTAAAGCGCCAATGACAGTGCGAAAACAGTCGGCAGATCTAGCTTTGGACGCGTTAGTGATATTAAAAGATGAAAAAAATCTGGAGCTTTGGTCAGCAGAATTTTCTGGATTATTCAAAGGCAAAGAGGGCTCTGAGTTTTCTGAAATTCAGCAAAAATCTATTTTAACACAAGCGGCGCAATTGGCTACTAGGGATCCTAAAGGCGCATTGGTTCTTTTGAATCGATTTCAGGCAACCCAAGCTACTGAAAAAGACCGAGTGATTTATTTAAAAAACAAAGTCGTTTTAAATGAAAAAATCGGTGACATTCAGAAGGCTAATTTGGCAGCAGAAGAAATGCTAAATTTAAAAGCAGTAGCTGGGGACGATCGTGAGTTTGCTTTATCTAGAAAGGCCTACTTTTCCGAATTGCTTCTTGATTTTTCTGTCGCTTTAAAGACAGTTGAAAAAGTTCAAAAAGGAATCGAGCCCGAGCAAAAAATGTTAAAAATGGCCTTGTTTGCTGAGCTTTCGGGGGATCCGACGCAGACTTATTATAATCAGTTTTTGGCTTTGACTAAGAATGCTGAAATGAAAGAATTGATAGCCCTTGAAATGATTCGGAAAAGTAAACAGCCTTTAAAGGACATAGCGTTTTATAGAAAGAATTTTGAAAAAAACCCAGCTTTGCTGGCTCAGGCTTATATGGAATCATTTGGTAAAACCAAAGATATCAAGATTCTTCAGGCGGCATTGAAGGATGCTTGGATTGAAAAAACCCCTCAGGGTGCTATTTTATTTCGATATGACTACTTAGGAAGTGTGCTTGAACAGCGTAAAAAACTAAGTGCTTTGACGATCGATAGTAAAAATCAAAAGACACTAGCTCAGACAATTAAATTGCGTTCAAAAGAGCTTGATAACTCTGAGAAATTAGCTCAAAAGGCAATTCAAAAGGGTGACTGGACGTCACAGTTACTTGCGCTTCATCTTTATGGATCAGAAAGTGGTCGTTTCTATCAAGAGCTTTTGAGTCTTCCTATGCCCGAAGGGCTAAGTGAAGAAGAGCAAGGGCAATACATGAATCTTTTAAGTCAACAGGCCGCGCCTTTTAAAACTAAATCAGAACAGGCCCTGATGAAGGTAGATGAATTCTGGGCAACTCCCAATTGGAAAGAGAATTTACGAACTGGTGTGAAATCTAACAACAAAGACCTTTTTGTTTATATGGAACGTGAAATACAAGCATTGACTGAAATTTCTAAAGACCCTGACAAAGCAGAGCTAAAGACAATACTAACTCAACAGGCGGCGGTAGTGCCTCCGAACTTTAAAGAGATTGAACTTGCTAGAAATGAATTGCGTAAAAAACCAATGGAAAAAGCGTCTGTTGAAAAATTGTTGGGACTTGAAAAAACAGTCGGCAATTTTGCCATGGTTCAGTACTTAGAAGGTCGTTTAGAAAATTTAAATAAATGGGAAAAAGAAAATGCAAAAACTAATTAGTATTAGGATTGGTCTTTTTTTAGTGAGCTTTGTTTTCGTTTCTGTGGTCCAGGCCCAAGATGCCCAGCCATTAGAGCAAGGTTTGATCGCGGATTCTGCAAAAACAGCTCCGGCGCCAGAAGGTAAAGCCAAGGCAGCGGCTGCAAAACCAAGTTCAGGAAAAGAATCCGCATCAAGTGGCACTGAAAAAACGGAACACAATTTTGAAGATTTGCTGGTACAGGGTAAATATCATTTTTCTGATGAAGCCGTGACCACAGTAGAAGAAGACAAAGTTTTGGATTCTTTGCTAGGTGTTCGGACTGATTTTAAAGACAAAATTGAACAATCTGTTGGAAGATATTAGGAGACAGCATGAAAAGGCAATTGGTGTTGCAAGATAATGAAGGGAATACGGTTCGCACGTTTTCCTGGGACAATCAGCCAGCTCGGGTTGTAAGGCGTTTTGATACGCGTCGGGTTGAAGTCGGTGCCGATATTGGATTGCTGAATCACAGGCAGATTCCCTATGAGGACCTTGGCGTAATAAGTGCTGAAATGCTTTCTAAAAATGAATTTTCACTTGGTCCAACAGGAAAATTACGGCTCGTTACCGAAGTAGGTCCTGTTGTTTCCAATGTAAAAGATTCGAAAGAAGATCGTCGCTACTATTATCTTTCGTTTGGAATTGTTTTATTCTTTTTTTTGGCGGGCACAGGGCTTTTGAAGCTAATTCCAAAAACCACTCCCAAGCTTGACGAAGAAACTAAACAACATTTAGTGCAAATTGTTAAAAATATCAAAAAACCGGAAGTTGTGAAGTTGCAAGACACAAACATGCAGCAGGAAACGGTGACTAAAACCGTACAGCAAAAGAGCGTGAGTTTAAAACGAATGGGTGCTTTGTCAGTTTTGGGTAGTATGAAAAACAGCAATCAAAAAGGTGGACTTGATTTATCAGCCACTCAAACTACGGCGGGTCCGGGATTGGGCGGCACAGCGGGTAGTGGAGGCGTTCAGACATCCTTGTATGCTAAAGGATTAACCAGCGCTCCGTTGGGAGTGGGCGGAAATGTCCAAGGCGCGGGCGGATACGGAACCAAAGGAAAAGGTGGCGGTCAGGCCGGTTATGGGAAATTATCCTTAACTGGGTCGTCTGGGGCTACTCCGATTCCACTGGGCCAAGAAGCGAGTGTGGCTAGAGGCCTAGATAAAGATATGATTGCAGCTGTGATTCAGAAAAACTTAGGACAGGTGCGTTTTTGCTACGAGCAAGGTTTGCAAAGTGATGCTAAGTTAAGCGGCCGTGTGGCCGTGGACTTTGTTATCGGCGGCAATGGTCTAGTTAAAACGGCTGGTGTTGAAAGTACAACTTTAAATTCAAAAATGATTGAAGATTGTTTAGTAATGAGACTAAAAACTTGGAAGTTTCCACTACCTGATGGTGGTGTAGATGTTAAAGTTTCGTATCCATTTGTACTTCGACGATCAGGACAGGGGTAATTATGAAAAAGTTAAGTTTAGTATTAAGTGGTATTCTATTAGTAGCCATGGGTTGTGGGTTAAAGCAAGATCCTTTGGATGGCAAACCAGATGCTGTTCGCAATGGCAAGCTTCCAGAGCAAAAAATTGAAGTGCCTGTTCCTGAAGCCAGTGAAGCTATTAGAATAGACACAGTAAATAAATTTACATTTGTCGAAGGCCGTGAAGACAAAATTTCAATTTTGGCGAGGGTCTTGGCGCCCGATTATGAAAATCAAATTCAGATTGTGAATATGACCGAGTTTCAAAATGCATCTTTTGATGCCGCTACGGGTGTGTTTACTTGGGCGCCGCCAAAAGGTTTTATTTTTGATGGACTAAGTAAAACATTGGATTTGAATATTCGTGTGTTTTCAAAATCAACTAAAGATAATCAAACTCGAGTTTTCACAAAGGATAAATCGATTGAAATCGTTGTTGAAAAAGACATGGGCGCGCCGATTATAGTAAAAGTTGATGGCGTTCCTACAACGGGAGTTAAGGAAGGCACTTCATTTAGTTTTACAGTTCTAGTTCGAGATGAAGATGCTGGACCCGTGCAAGATTCGTATCCTCGTTTGATTTTCAATGCTCCAAATTATGGTAATTTTTCTTTGGCTCCGTTTATTAAAATTACCAAAATTGATGCCGATTTTGTAAAACGTGAATTTTTATTTAGCCTATCTATGGACCTAACTGCGGGTAACATTACGGATGGGTATTCAAGTTCTGGTTTTAGCATTAAAGCGGCATCCAGATACAATGTTCAGAGTGCGGCGACAAATATAGACACTAAATTGTATGCGACGTATGGCGCACCTAAGGCCTCATGGACCAATACGATTGAAATTAAGGCTGGTTCTACGTTCAATTATTCTTTTATGATTTATGAATCCACAGGCCGGGCTGATTTTGAAATAGTAAGCGAAAGCACAGTTCCAGAAGATGCTAAAATAGAGTGTGATACCAATAATGCTAGAGGATTGATGCCGTGTACATTAACTTGGACAGTGCCGTCGGACTACCCTGTTGGGAATGATTCGATGGTTATTCGGGTTCGATCTATGAAACGATATTATACAGATGTTCCGCAAGTGGAAGCAGACTTAGATTTGCCTTATATTATTTCAAGTCCTCCGCCGCCTCCTGTACACACCCCTCCGAATCCAAAACCACCTAAAACGCCAAAAGAGGTACAACCATGAAAATTTTAAAACTAGCAACTCTGCTGGCGGTAATTTCAACTTCAGGCATGGCGCAAGTGGCGGCTGAATTTGATAATTTAGGCGGAAATCAAATTATATTAGATAAAGCAAAAGAATTAAACCCTGAAACAAAAATTGAAGTTGTGCAGGATCGGATCGTAAACAGGCGCCGCCGATTTGAATTGTCTACAGAATTTTCTGGAACTATGGGCGGGGATGACACTTATTCTAAAACCCAGAGTGCCGGGCTGAATTTAAATTATCATTTTAATCACAGTTGGTCCTTGGGTTTAAAGTACAATCAATCGTACAATAAACTAACCGCCGAAGGTGAATCGATGGTTGATGCTGCTTACGCTGATTATTTGGCTCATCCGAAAGATTCCAAATATCCGATTCCAGAAGTTGATTTTCAAAAAAATGAAACCCTGGTGTTGTTAAATTGGTATCCAATTTATGGAAAAATGAATTTGTTTGAATCGAGTATTGTTCAATTCGATGTCTATGGCTTGTTAGGCATGGGCAATGTGGAATTAAAGTCTGGAAGGAAAAACACATACACAGCAGGCACTGGAATTGGTTTTTGGCTCAGTCAGAAAATCACAACTCGGCTTGAATTAAGATATGAAAAATACAATGTTGAGTATACGACAGGTCCAAAGAATCTGGATTTGTTAATTGCATCAGCTCAGTTAGGATGGTTATTGTGAGACGTTTATTGATTGCCTCGCTTCTGACTGTTTCCACGTCTGTTTTTGCTGAAGCACAAGCCGTGGCGCCGGCTAGTGACATGGAAGCGTTGCTTGAAGGAAAAGCGGAATCTCAAGTAAAACGAAATCAAAGTTTTTTAGCGGATTCTGTCCGAAGTCTTTTGGGAACTGTTTCTCCGGAGCAGAATTTGTTCTTGAGGCACTTAGAAGACGGGCAGTGGATGGCCGCTTTAATTCAGTTTGCACCCGCTTTTAATAATACTAAATTTGAAACAGGTGAAAATGGCTTGGCACTAAGAGCTTTTTTGTTTTTCAAATCAGGAATGCCGGTTACAGGTCTTGAAGAACTTTTTGCTGTTCAAGATCCTAAAAAAATACATTTTCAACTAATTAATGAATGGCGAGAAGCTGCCAAAGAAGACAATAAAGCTTGGTTTGTAGCTAGGTTAAAGTGGTCTCAAGGCTGGGGAGAAATTTTTGGTCGTGTGATCGAAGTGCGTGTCCTAGCTGCGGATTTATCATTGCAAAGATCTATAGATGATTTAAATGCGCTTGCGATGAAGGCACCAATCAATTCAAAAGAGCGGGCACTTATAGATTGGCATCTGGCTTTAGCTTATGCGATGAAAGATCAGGCCGATAAATCGGCAAAAATTATGGCGGCTTTGATGAAGGCGCCCAACAATCCAGTGCCCATTGATTTAATGAATCTAACAGCGGCTCGTATGCTTTATCAAAATGGCTATTTGGAGCCCGCTTCAAAATATTTTGAAAAAGTTCCAAAAAGTTCGGATTACTATTTTACTGCTCAAGAAGAAAAATCCTGGGCATTTGTAAGAAAAGGCGAACCACAAAATGCATTGGCAGTGACTCAAACGTTGGTTAACCCAAATTTAACAGGACAAATCGGTCCAGAAGCCTGGCTTGTTCGCGGACTTTCGCAGCTTAAAGTTTGTGATTATCCGTCTGTTTTGGAAACCTTGAAGAATTTTCCTCGAGATTTCAAAAACAAAGCCGTGTATTTAGAAAAGATTTCTGCAAACACAGACGATGAGTCTGTAAAGAAAGCGCTTGGTGCCATGTCTCTAAAGCCCATGTCTACTAAGGACCTAGTGGGGATTAATAAGTCGTTGCCAAGAAATATGGTAAAAGATGAAAAGTTACGATTCCTTTTAGGGGCCGAAGTTTTGTTGCGTGCGGAAGCCGAAGTGGCTGATAAAATGTATGCAAAGTCTTTGCAGCAAACAGGGCTTCAGTCTTATTTTGATCGAATTAAAAACCAAACAGATCAACGAATGCAGATGGCCATTTCTTCTTCGTTAGGTCGAGTAAAAGAATTGGCAGAGGCCGAGTTGTTAGAGATTAAAAAAGTTTTGAACAAAATGAAAATCATCGAAGTAGAAGTGATTCAGCAAGTTCAAGTAGCCGATCGTTTAAAAGTCCATCTTAAAGATGAACTTTTAAATATGAAAGTTGGCACTACAGGATCTAAAAACGACGATGCTATGCATTTTCCACTCAGTAAAGAGTTTTGGTTTGATGAATTAACCAACTATAAAGTCGATATCAAAAAAGGTTGCCAAGCAAGGAAGACACAATGATCAGAATGAGCTTGAGTATAACGGTCCTGATTGCAGTTTTTTTGGGTGCGTGCTCGCCTGACAGCCCAAAGCTAGTGCCAGCGCCGGATCTGACAGTTGAAAAAGTTGTTAAAGATAACGACTATCAAGTTTTTGATCCCAAAGTGGATATTCTGTTTGTAGTTGATAATTCGGGAAGTATGGATTCACATCAAAAAGATATTTCTACAAACGTAGGACGATTTGTTGCGGCCTTTTTTAATCGAGTTAGCATTGATTATCATATTGGTGTTGTTTCCACCGATATGGATCAGACGTTTAATGGTAAATGTTGTGGTCGATTAATTGGTGATCCTACGTTCATTCAATCAAATACCGTCAATCCTGCAGTTGATTTGGCAGGGCGATTACTTTTGGGAACTAATGGTTCAGGTACCGAAAAATTATTTGATCCTGTTTTAGCTGCTCTTTCTGCGCCCATTGAAAGTACGATTAATAAAGGATTCTTGCGTCCAGAAGCACATTTGGCTGTGATATTTATCACCGATGCTGAAGATCAAAGTCAGGGCGCGGGTACCGCGCTTTATGATTTTTTAGTTAAGCTCAAAGGCAAACGTGAAAAAGTTTTAGCCTACGGGGCTATTATTCCATCGGGAATCCCTAACGATGTGTGCCCACGAGATGACTACAGCACGGAACCGCATCGGATTGAGCAATTTTTGTCCTTGACCATAAATAAAGGCAAAAATGAATTTAATCTCTGTGCGGCTGATTTTGGAGACAAATTAGCACAAGTAGCCCAGGACCTTGCAAAACAAGTGTCTAATACGATTTATTTAAATCGAGCTCCGGTTATTAAAACTCTAAAGGTCACCTATGGTACACAATTAATTGCCAACGACCCATTGACAGGTTGGACATTTGATCCAAGTTTGAACGCGCTATTTTTGGGTGACAATTTGAGTTTAGATCCCAATCAGCCGGTGGGATCTAAAATCAAAGTTGATTTTGATGCGGCTTCCTACTAAGTAGCCACTTTCCTATTCTATAGTTACAACTGGGTTTTCCAAAAAAAACTTTGGGTACCCAGTTCAGTCACATAATCGCGAATGTCGTTTTGTAAATTTTGAGGTAGGTTGCAAGCTCTAACAAAATGTTCTCTTGGAACGTACCTAAATGTGAGATTGATTCGCCTAGTTTCAAAATCTTTAGTTTTAGCCTCTTTGAATAAAATGCCTTTATCTTCGACTCGCTGGACTCTGTGAAATAGTTTTTTTTTAAATTTTTCACCGGCAAAGATTTGCACCGAGCGATCCTCTAGCCATTGTTGTAAAATAACGTTACTTTTTGCGCCTTTGTTTGGGCTGTCCACAAATTGGAATAGTGCCTTTTCGCCAAAGGAAACGGAACCCACAGGGCCGGGTTCAAAATCTTTGTGTTCACCCACTCTGGCCAAGTCATTTTTTTTACCATCTTCAATGCGATTTCCATAAAAATTAACAAGGCAGGTATTTAATTCCCAACCTCGAGGAATGTCTCTAGAGTCAAAATCAGCTCGGACTTTGGTTTCAATTCTGCTTACAACTTGTTGAATACAAGCCGGAAAATCTTCAGCGTGTACGCTTCTGTTAAATAGTCCCTTAGGCGGGTGATAATATCCAAGGCAGGCAAATTGCCAATTACCAAGCCAGTAAACAGGTCGTAAAAGTTGACGATTTTCTGTCGTTGTCGAGGAGTACCTATTTTCCCATATTGGATTTAAAGTGCTGATATAGTTTAAGATCGATTTCTTTTCAGTTTGGGAAATAAAGTCGTTTTGGTAAAATAAATTGAGGGGTTTTGATTTGTGAATTGTCTTTTGCATTAGTACCCATATTTACTGAATTGTGTCGATGAGGAGTCTGCCTTATATGTCGTTCTGAATAAATGGAAAAAGAGAAGGGTGTAAATCTTCTAATTATTAATCGGCGGCCAAAGCATGATGGCCAGCAATAAAAGTTAGAACAGCAAAGAAAAATAAACTGCCAGCGGCTTCGTACTGGTGGGTCAGTCTTTGGCCAAAGCCTAATGTTAAAAAGGTAATTTGGGCAAG
This sequence comes from Pseudobdellovibrionaceae bacterium, assembly GCA_043757515.1. Lineage (GTDB taxonomy): Bacteria > Bdellovibrionota > Bdellovibrionia > Bdellovibrionales > Bdellovibrionaceae > UBA2316. The sequence continues at coordinate 33,097 of JAYVPD010000239.1, read as the reverse complement.
CAAAACGCCGTAAAAAAGAAACGGTTTTTGGCGCTTCAGCAGTCCGACCACCAGCAAAAGTGCGGTTCCTATTTCAAGCATGGCGATCAAAAAAAACGACAGAGTCAATGCGCCCGGAAATAAATCAAGAAGGCTGCCTGTAAATTGTTTTAAAAACCAATCGGGAGCTTGGCCGGCTAACATTTTTTCTGCACCTGCTAGTCCAAATGTCATGATTAATACTAAATAAAACGGAATTGTTTTTAATAAGTTTCCCATGATCAGAATCCTTTTTCCAAAAGTGATTGAGTTGCGGCTTCGCGAACTTTATAGCGTACTAAAATATCAGAGCCCAGTTGATCTTTTGAAATGAGGTCAAAACGATCGGCATCTTTTAGCAGCGATCCTGAATCCACACGATGCCGCCCGCCGCCTAAAATTAGGGGCGAAATAGCAACCTCTAGGTGATTTACAAGTCCGGACTTTAGAAACTGGGAAAGTGTAGCGGCGCCGCCTTCGACCATTAGTTTATCGAGGCGTCGTTTTTCAACGATTTCAAAAACGTGAGCTAGCTGAAAAAGGCTACCAGTAAGCCATTGCTTGAAGTCATTAAATCGATAACGAATTCGAATTAACTTGATTGAATCAAACAATCTGCTAATGCTTTCCTCTTCATCATCCACGATATCAGTAAGCAAAAACGTTCTGCGAGGCCCCGCACGAAGTGCTACTATTAATTTTGGATCCTCTTTCAGTGCTTGTATAACTCGGCCGCGAGGATCGATAATTACTCGGGCTGGTTGTAAACCAGAAAAATCAAAATCTCGAACCGTCAGCTGGCACAAATCTTTTAGGAATGTCTGCGCCCCAACTAAAACAGCCTGATGATTTGAGCGTAACTCATGCGTGTATTTGCGCTCTTCCGGGCCGCTAATCCACTGTGATTGGTCGCTGTCATCCGCCAATTGGCCATCCAGAGTTTGCGCCCATTTAAGAGTTACCTGCGGCAATTTACCAGATCTAAACATGTACGAGTCCAATTCTGTGGTGGGTTTTTAAAACTTTAGCCTCAAGATATTTTCGATTGGCTGGTTTTAGAAATACTCCGGTCGAAACTTCTTTTGTTACAGAAATACCAAGTGCACGCAGCTGGGCTATTTTGTCTGGGTTATTGGACAATAGTTTGACGCTGGAAACCCCTAGTGCTCGCAGCATTTGCGCAGCCACAGTGTAATCGCGAAGATCGTCTTTAAGACCTAGCCGGCGATTAGCTTCAAAGGTATCATAGCCTTGCGCTTGAAGGGCATACGCATCGAGCTTGTTGTAAAGGCCAATCCCGCGACCTTCTTGTCTGAGGTATAAAACAATTCCGCCGACTTTACTAATTTCATTTATGGATTCTTTAAGTTGTTCACCGCAGTCACACTTTCCAGATCCGAATACATCGCCCGTTAAGCATTCAGAATGGATTCGCACCAGAGGCGATTTAGCCGTCTTCCATTGCCCAAGACCCAAAGCGATGTGCTCGCCACTGTCCGCAAGACCCCGGAAAGTGATAAAATCAGCTTCTAAATTTTCGATGGGAACCCGAACGCTTTGACGAATTTTGGCTGGAAATGCCAGCAGGCTTGTGTTTTTAAGAACTTGTTTTAGTTGATCAATGATTTTCATAATCACCCCTTGTGATAAAATGTATAGCTGAATCTAAATGTGCATGTAAGACGTTCAAAGAGTCGATCAGTGTTTCCAATTTGGAATCATTGGTGTTATTTATTATGGAATGAATCAACTTATGCCCAATGTCGGCTTGGCCGATTTAGATTTATTTTTTCGAGCTGCAAAACTAAAGTCCTTGCGCGAATGTGCACGGCAATTAGATATGACTCCGGGCTCGGTTTCAAAATCTCTTAAAAGGCTAGAAAAAAAAGTCGGCAAAAACCTGCTTCGTCGATCGGTTTCAGGAATCTTACTAACCGCTGAGGGCAATGAATTTCTAGAAATGGCCGAAAAAATTCTAAGGCTTACGTCAAGTATGGCGCCTACGCCACTTAAAAAAAATACCAGCGACAAAGTTTGGGGAATAGGATCTTTGAGTTTTATTAGTAGTCGAATAGTGCCGCAATTGCTCGAGCCGCTGTGTGAAGCCAGGGCGCGTACCCGATTTCGCTTGGTTGAGTTTGGCAACAATCAGCTGGTGGCTCACGGTCTTAACGGGGCTTTTGAGATGGCCATTCATATAGGCCCGCTCGAGTGGACCCGCGTTTGGAGTTCCTATGAAATTGGAAATTTAAGATGGGCGCTTTATAGTCGTGTTCACCATCCATTGACAAAAATTAAATCTGTTACAACTGCTGATGTTGTTAAATTCCCCTTTGTGATGCCCACGGGTTGGGGATCGCAAGGCTTTATTCGCGGCGAAGATCATTGCCCTATCCCTTGGGGAGTGCGTTTTCCTGGTCACGAGGCCACTACCGGGGAAACAGCTCTTGAAATTGTCACACTGACGTCCCACTTAGTTTTTGTGCCAGTGATTCTGGCCCAGCGATCCGTTGATCAAGGATTGATAAGTGAAATCAAAGTCAGTGATTGGTCGCCCGTCGAGAGAAAAATATTTCTATCGGTCCGAGATGATTTGGTATCATCGTCTTTACTTCATATGGTAACAAACCTTATTAAAGAGAGTCTCTTCTAGCTGACTATCATAGCTCGCTTGGGTCGTGGGGCTGCATTTTATAATTTGATTGCCGAAACAAATACCGTTATTCTGTTTCTATTATGGAAATATTTGAATTGCGCTATTTTTTAGGTGTGGCTAAAAATGAAAACATTCATCGGGCGTCGGAAGATCTAAATGTATCGCCGGGATCGCTAAGTAAAGCCGTGTCGCGTTTGGAGGATGAGCTTGGAGTGTCGCTCTTTTATAGGCAGGGTCGGGGTATCAAACTAACCCCAGAAGGAATGACCTTAAAAAAACGTGCTGCTATTATTGTGCAGCTCGAAGAAGCAGCCAAAGTTGAACTGTCCGGTCAAAAAGGGACGCTCAACGTAGTCATTGCTGCTGAAGAAATATTACACACGCAATTTGGAATCATACTTTCAGAAAAGATTGGAAAAAAATTTTCCCACTCACGATTTCAATTTCATGTTCGAAACGAAATGCAGGTAATTCAGCAAGTGGAAGAAGGCGAAGCTCACTTTGGCCTAATTACTGGGGATGCTCCAAGTGGTATGACGTCAAAAGTAGTGGCAAAAGTTGAATTTAAAACCTGTGGAAGTTCTAAGCATTCCCTTTTTAAAAAGTACTCTCAAAATTCTAAAATTCCAGTCGAAGATGTTTTGAGCCATGCCTTTGTTTCCCCGGAATCCTCCATTTTAGGAAAAATTGCGACTTCGGTTTCTTTGGATGGTTGGCGTGATGATAAATTTCCGCGATCCATTCGTTTTCGCGCAGGTGGTCTCAAAACCCTAGAGCGGCTTGTGCTAAAAGGGCATGCATTGGCCTATTTGCCAGATTATTATATCAAAGACTTAGATCTAGTTTCTTTGAATGTGACGGGTTGCCCCTACACCTGCCAACAAACCGTTAAAGTAGTGTGCCGCGATCCCGATTCATTGGGCTGGATGAAACAAATTTGGGGTGATATCTAAAGTCGTTTCAATTTAAGACATCCTTTTAAATAATCTTTTTTCTGAGACTATTAGTGATAAAATTATCTCGGGGGAATTGTCATAAATGTATAAAAAATATACTGCTATTTTTCTATTTCTAGTTGCTTCCCTTGTATTATTTTTTCAAAACTGCGGAAAGAAATTTGAAATCGATCCGGGAAATCTAAGTTCAAACGTATCAGATAGTGGCGGGCCGTTAAACCCCAACCCTGATGATGGAAATTCAGCTGAAGCCGAATTCAGCTTTGATGTTGGTGGATTGTCGAACTTGTATCAATCGGAATCTTTAGATCTCTCGGTTCAATTTCTGGCTAATTCAGAAATTACAACTTTGTCTGTTGAATCTGTCGATGGGACCGCAAAAGCTGATAGCGAGTATGTAGCCATTAATCGGACCCTGTCAGATAGCGAAATTACCAGCAAAACCTTTATCTTGCCAATTAAGACTTTATACAAAGACGTAATGATCGAAGATAAACAATTTGACCTTGTTTTCCATACTAAAGATTTGAAACATGGGGATCGTCAGTTGAATAAACGAATTACTATTTATTCGCGCTATCAACCTGTCATTTTTCAGAAAATTAAATCTGGAGTAATAGGCATGTGCGGCCTTTCTGTCGATCAACAAACGTATTGCTGGGGTCCTAAATCTCGTTCAGAAGAAGTCACTGGAGTGGCCACCCAACCTGTAAAAATTCAGGCCGCACCCGGAAAAACTATAAATTTTGATTCGATCCAATTTTCAACCACTGGTGAGTATTGTTTTGAACAAATAGGTTCTTCGGCTGGGTATTGTTCATTGGATCTATCGGTAGATAAACAAAACGTGGCTCTTAAGGTTGGAACAATCCCATCCATTCCTGAAGGTAACAAAGGTTGGGTTTATCAGGCGTGGCTTTTTTATATTGATTCTAATGGTTACATCAATCGTAAAATGGGAACTTCCATTCCCGCATCCTTGATGAAGACGAAAAAATTAGTTTCATTTGATGTTGGCGCTTCGTTTGTAACAAGTGAAATAGATCAAGTGTTTCTATTGAATAATTTTGATTTAACTCAGCTTGGATCGCAATTGACGCTTCCGTTTGCTATGTCGGAAATAAAAGATGCAGGCTTTGGCTTTGTAGTGCTGAATGACGGGCGAATAGGTAAAGTGTCAATATATGGAGCCCAAGTATTTAAACTTTACACGTTGCCTGAAAAAATCGTTCGCGTCATCGGTCGAGGCTGTATCGAAAGTGAAACTAGAAAAATCTATTGTTTGGATACATCAATATACGACAGTACTTTTACTAAGGTCTACGATTTAGCAGTGAACCAAGACAAAATGTTGCTTGCTGACCAATTAGATAAACCAAGTGTGGGCATGGCCACAAATGCGTGCTTGTTAAACAAAGAAGGCTTATTGCTTTGCAAAGGAATTGAAAGCGCTAAAGGTCGATATGGGTTTAATTTTGTAAATTCATTTTTTGATCCCATTCCAAAGTCTCAGGCCTGGATTGATACTCAGTTAAAAGACGTAGCCGCCTATAGGCCGCTGGAAATACCAGGCACTCAATGTGAAGTGGACACATACAATAACTTCAAGTGTGGGACGAAAAAGCCGTTCGGGTATATAAAAGTATCGTCACCAACTCTAAAATCGTATTCCACGGATACTGATTACGCAAAATTTTATGATTTTATTCAGGGCACTGATTTTGATGGTCGGATATTTGTATCTGGTTCGACGGGAAAACCATTGGACGCTTGGACTCAGATATATAAAAGGCGAAACGATGTGCAAAATGCCTTTCCTGGTCCTAGAGTCGGTCGTTGTTCCGCAGATTTTATTGAACAGGGCAGCAGTTGCGTACTAAAGAATGATGTGCATGTAACAATTCAAAATCCAGATCAATTGATCCTCTTTCCAAATACAATAGGTGAAAAACAATTCACCGTTAGATTGAGTCGCCCTATTGATAGTGATCTCGTTGTCAACATCGGCCAAGTGAATCGTTATTGCAGCACGGGATATCAACTGAATGACCAATGTTACTCAGGTCTTAAAACACTCTGTCAAACGGCGGGTTGTTTAGACACTGAATTGAACTTTGAGACCGCCGCTGATCGATATGAAATGTCGAACAATCGGTTTAATTGGGATTTTCAATTTTTGTATAAGCGCTTTGTTATTCCAGCTGGGCAACAACAGGCCACTATTTCGCTGCGTCTTTCTAAGGATGAACGGGGTGGGAACAGTAAGATTTTGGAATTGAGTTTGACAAGTTCGATCTATGATTCAAAATTAATTTTTGATTCCCCGATCTCATTGATGTTTCGACGCCAGATGAATCCGGTGCCTCAGAGTGTTACCTATTCACAGTTAATGGCCAACAATGGGCCTTTGAATCAAAGGTGTGTAGCTTGTCACAATAGTCAAATGAAGCAAGGTGGACTCGATTTGACCGACTACGAAGACTTATTGGTAAGTCGATCAAATACGGATCATTCTACCTATCGTCTTTTGGCCCCTGGCCAGGACACCCTTTCAGCGCAGTCAGATGGAAGCAGTTTTAAAAATCCGGTGAGTCAAATCTATAGACGTGTCTTGCCTGAATTTACTTCAGATACACTATTGATGCCTAGAAACGGCGCACTGAGCCCCACAGACCTTAATTTGTTTGAACAATGGTTACTAGCGGGCGGCAAAAACAACTAAACGTGTGTTAGCTAAATGCTTTCGTTTTGATCCCATACGATTCTCATATTGAGTCGTAATCTTTGTTGATCTGAATTGTAGATCAAGTATCCAGGGGGGATGTATGAGAAAGATATTTGGTTTGCTATTGGGTAGCGCACTATTATTAACACTGTTTCAAAATTTTAGTTCAACCTATGAAACACCCGAAAAATATGGAGCCATCGGCAATGGTAAAGCAGACGATACAGCAGCCATGCAAAAGGCTTTGAATTCAAAGAATAGCTTTAATGTTCCAAATGTTGTTTATCTATCTCCAAAAAAACAATATAGAATCACCTCACGATTAAATGTGTCGGCAAATTCAGGAATTGTATCTGACGGAAGTGCTGTCATTATTATGGGCGCTAAAGACGGCGAGTTTGACAATATAGATAATAGTAACCGAACCGGCACTCATGTGGTTGGGCTCTATGTCGACCACGCAGATAATATTATTTTAAGTGGATTTAAAATCTTAAAAGAATTCAGAGACCCCTCGCGAGCAAAGGCTATTTATATTCGAAGTTCAAAAAATCCTTTGGTAGAAAAAATTGATGCCAGTGGATTCTCTGGTTCTGGCGGTGTCATTACAATTGCAACAGTTTCTAATGGAATATTTCGAAGTAACTATATTCACGATTGTTTTACCGACGCCATCGACGCTAGCTCCTCAAACCATGCTTACAACCAAATTACTGGGATTGAAATCGACAATGATATTGTAGGGGGGGTGCCATCTCGTGATCTTTTAATTTCTAAGAATCGAATTCATAATCTAACTGTAGGCCCAAAATTTAATGCTCAGTATGGGTATCAAACTGATGGAATCAATACTGTCGGCGGCGGAAAATCACAAAGAATTACAATTGAAGATAATGTGATTGATGGGGTCGGTGAAGGTATCGATCATTTTGGAATCGATTCTATTATTCAGCGTAATACTATTTCAAATACGGCCCTTTTTGGAATTAAACTTATTCACTGTGCTCAGAGAAACCTTGTGCAAAATAATACGGTAAGTTTTAGCGGACTTGCTGGGATTACTGTGGCCGGAGATGACAATTGTGTCACGTCAGACAATACGATTTTATCAAATAGAATTTCTGATATTGCCTCTAAGGGAATCCTAGGACTTGATGTTTATGCAGGAGATCCCGAAAATACGTCGGCTATTATGGTAGCTTCCTATGGCGCTGCCATTGGCCCACAAAGAACTGCTGTGAAAAACAATATTGTAACCAACGGGTCGCAAATGGCCTTTGGTTTTCACTGTCGTTGGGCTAAGGAAACTCTTTTCGATGGTAATGTGACCTTCGATTGGAAATTAGGCTATGGTCAAATGCCTGGCTGTGATAATTCAAATATGATTCTAAGAACTGTCGAGACTCTAAAAGATGTAGCTTTTGTTCCTGAGGGATCTGAAACCAGATTACCTTTTGGCCGAGAACTCGTCGACAGCGCTAATGAATATGAAACGTCTGACTACGGCTTTTTAGTTAAACAAACTCGCACCCTTCAGGTGTCGATTTCCGCTCGAACGAACACTCTAAGAGTAGGCAAATCGTTTCGCCTTAGAATTTACAAGAACTATATCGCTGTGGCTGACTCGACGCAGACTCAAACTCAAAACATTGGGGATTTTCAAGCCATTTTGTCTGCTCGGGTAGCCGTGGTTGCGGGTGATGTGATAACTGCCACACTTTGGCAAAACGACAACAATCCCGTGTTGCTAACCCCAGCTACTGAAAATTTGAACTACTTTCGTGTGGTATCTGAGCTTTAAAATTTATGTAATCATATTGAATGTTGCGAGTGAAAATGACTCGGGGTAAACTCTCTTATAAAATGGTTTAACAGGAGAGTTTATCATGGGAATAATAGGAACACTTTTCATAGGATTTATTGTTGGCCTGGTGGCTCGTTTTTTCAAGCCGGGCAATGACAGGATGGGCTTTTTTTTAACAACGTTTATTGGTATTCTCGGGGCCTTTGCTGGTACTTATTTAGGACAAGCCTTTGGAATTTATCAACCTTACGAGTCGGCTGGTTTCATAGGGGCGGTAGTAGGCGCAATCATCATTCTATCACTTTTAAAAGCTATGGCCAATCGTAGATAGTTTGGTAAGCCGGTAAAAAAAAGTCATCGAATTCGTTTATTCTAATAATTCGGGTTTAATTTTTTTATTAGGAGAAGCGCCCAATTCGCGTAAAAGTTCCATTTTTCTAAAAACGTTTCCAGGGCCATCTTTTAGTTTGCCCATCGCCACCAAATATTGTTTTTGGCCGGACTCTAGAGTATTGCCGATCTTTTCAAAATCTTCTAAAAATCCAACAAATTTGTCGTAAAGTTTTGCGCCTTCTTGAGCAATGTCGACGGCATTTTTATTTTGTTTTTCAAGGCGCCAAATAGACGCCATTGTTTTTAGACTAATTAACAAAGTTGTAGAGGTGACGATGGCGACATTTTTTTTCCAAGCTCGAGACGATAATTCGGGATCTTTTTGCATGGCTAGCATGTAGGCTGGCTCTATAGGAATAAACATAAAAACGACTTCTGGCGAATTAACTCCTTTTAGCTTTGAGTAGTGTTTTTCACTTAGATCATCCACGTGTTTTTCAATCGATTTAATATGATCTTCGATGGATTTAGCCTGGACGGCTTCATCGGTTGTGGACCGATTCAAATCATAGGCTTTAAGAGAAACTTTAGAATCGACCACAACATGTTTGGATTCTGGTAAATTAATAATGACGTCAGGCCGATAGCGTTCGCCATCTTCATCATTATGAGATTTTTGCAGCGAGTACTCGCTGCCTTCCCGCAATCCCGAAGCTTCCAAAATACGTTCAAGAACCAATTCGCCCCAATCGCCTTGAACTTTTGAATCGCCTCGCAAGGCTTGAGTCAAAGAACTGGTTTCAAAAGCCATTTTATCGTTCAATGTAATAAGCCGCTCGATTTCTGATTTTAAAGCATGCCGCTCTTTGGCCTCGTTTGTGTATTTTTCATCTACAGTTTTTTCAAAGGTTTGAATCTTTTCACGCAAAGGTTTAAGCAACGTGTCTAAGCTTTTTTCAGTGTGTTCATTAAATGATTTTGTTTTGGCATCTAAAACTTGATTAGCAAGATTTTCAAATTCCATTTTAGTTTGTTTTTTTACTTCGTCGACGTAGTCTCGCTGAATACGCAGTTGTTGTTCTAATAGTTGTTTTTCTGTTTGAAGCGAAGACACTGTCGCAGTTGTTGAATAAAACTTTAGATTCAATTCATCATGGATTTTTTTTGCAGAATCTTTTTCAATTTTCATTTCTTCAAGCGTTGATTCTAAATGCGGGTATTTTGCTTGATATTGAGCCAATTCTTTGTTGAGGGATAAAACCGATTCTCGCTGCTTTGAAAGTTCCTCGGTCCGAGCTTTTGATTCTTCCAATAAATTTCGAATTTTTTCTTGCGCGGCGGATTCTTGTTTTAACAAGTTTTGGAATAAGTCAGCGGACGAACCAGCTCGGCGGGAGCTAAAAAAATAGCCCAAAACAAAACCAACTATCAGTCCCAATCCTGTCAAAAGAAATGTCATTTCCATAGTATTTCCCATTTGGGACGAAGATAGACTATCCCTTTGTAAATTTCATGGAAAAAGTGGTTTAAAAACACCTAACCCAGGTAGTCAGCCCATCTTAGTTAGGCTTGAGCCCCCTTATTGACATAGTAAAATAGCGTTTTACACTTTTAATATGAAACAGCTAATTAAAAAATCGGATTTCAAATTGATGCCCTGGAAGAATGGCAAGGGTGTCACCGCTGAAATTGATATTTCGCCATTAAACAGTGATTTTACTAAAAATGATTTTGATTGGCGCGTGAGTAGTGCACTTATAACCAGTGGATCGGATTTTTCGATTTTTCCAGGGTTTGATCGTTGGCTTACGGTTATCGATGGCGCGGGATTAAAATTGAATAATCAGATTTTGGAATTTTCCGAATTTTTTTATTTCCGAGGTGAGGACAGAATAGCGTGCGAACTTTTGGCTGGTTCGGTAGAGGATTTCGGTGTGATTTTTAATCGAGATCTATTTAACTGTTCCGTTCAGCTCAAAGAAATAGCTAAAGAAGAAACTATTAATTTTGGCCCCGGTATTCATTTTATTAAGCCATTAAGGAGCAAAATAGCCATAGATAATAAAACTATTGAGGCAGGCGATATTTTTAAAATAGTGGGTCAGGAAATTTGCATAGTGGGTTCGGTTAATGTTTTCTGCCGGTTTTTGGAGTTTAGTCTGGTTTTAAAATAGAGGTTCGTCTCTCGTCCCTATTATATTATGTAACCCAACTATTCTTTTGTCCGTATTTAGGGAGTTGTGGCTGGGATTAAATCTTTGCCGCCCAATAGCGGCCGCAGTGTTTTTAAATTCATAGGGAAAACAAGCATTCCGTCAGCTCCCTTGATCATAGGGCTTTGTATATTAAAACTAGAACGTATCGAGGCTGGTAAGAACTGAGTGAGATTAATTTCTTTAATAGTATCAAAACCTTTTTTTACCTGCTGAGACGACGTATCGCCCGCAAAGATAAAATCGTTAAATTTTACAGATTGAGAACGATCGGTCACAGTTCCGTTTGCAAAGGTTAAGCAAAGAGGCTTTTCGGCGCTGTCAGTTGGTTCTTTGCATTGACCCACATTAAGATCGACGGCAATTCCAAGAGAGGGTGAAAAAACCGGGTGGTCAACTTCGATTCCATTGAGTTGCAACTGATATTTTCCCTGGCTAGTTACCACCAAAGTGGGCGGTTTGGAAATGGTTATTTTACGCCCGCCTTTGCAGTTAGCTTCTGATGAGCCTAGGCAAATGACTTTGCCAAGGCTATAGATTTCATTGATATAACCTTGCAGACTGTCACGTGTGAGTTCAAACCCAAACTCAGCGCCAGATAGTTCATCTTTGTTAGTAATTCCTTGTTGCTGAATATGGGTAGGGGGCGGGCACGTTTCGCCGCCCGCAAAAAGGCCGATGCGATTCATGTCATTGACTTTATCAAAAAACGGGCGGGTCAATACAGCAAGAGTTTTTCCTTTGCTGAGCTCCGCATTGAGGGCCTGCCGTTCATCAAGAAGTTTTTTCTGAGCCCCAAGGAATTCACTCCGAGCTTTGGAGGTTAAAGTCGGTTTAGCTAAAACTTTTTCATAATCCTCTAGTAAACCATTGATGGTTCCAAGTCTAACAAGGCCTTCCACGGCGGCGACAGGTAAATCTGCTACTTGAATGAATGTTCTACCTAGGTCGCCGGAGATTTGTTCAAGCGCTTTATTGATTCCAATTTCAGCGTCTTTGAGTCTTTTATTTAATTCGACTTTGACCAAAGCTTGTACTTTAGGGTCCGTTGCGAAATCGGTATTGATGGCATCAACAATGCCGTTGAAAACGCTCGCCGTAACTGGCGTGCTAAAGCCTCGTGCATTGGCGGCCCCATTTTCACTTAGGCTTTGAAAGGAAGGTAGCTCATTGAAAATGTCTGGATATTTTTGAGGATTTTTTTTCCAAGTTTTAAGGGCTGTTAAGAAAGTATCCAAAGGAATTTTAGGTAAACCACGGATATCGCGAAGCTCATTCAATCGACTGACCTCTTCAGTCAAAGCTTTCAATGAGGGCGCTGAAAGGTTGGAATCGCCGCTTGCGTACTGCCTTTGGAAAAAATCAGTTCGCGCGGTCGCGGCTGTCTGTCGCTGCATTGAACGGGATTCCTCGGGGGACAGCAGCTTTCCCTTATCGTCGACAACTGCTGGTCGCAGTTCGGTGTTCCCTAATTGCAAGTTTAGTTGATCAAAATTTCCAAGAGCAGAAACCAATTCACCACCGGGTCTGAGTTCTAATTCAAACTGAGCCGTTGCTGGCGTTGTTCCCTTTTTGTTAGAAAGTTCCAAATGGGGCCGTTCCAGAAGTTGACCATCCATGGATTCGATGACGACTTGGCCAACGGCAGAAATACGGGTGGCCTGAACAGCAGCTGTGCATTTTTGGGCTGTTTGACAGCGCACGTCTTTGACGTCAAACTTTGACCCTTGAAGATCAAAATTGGCAAGCCGGACTCTGAAAGGTACATAGCGAAGTACTTTTATGTCGCTGCCGTTTTGTTCGATCACGGGATAGTAAAAACATCCGTCTTGTTTTTCCCTTAGATTGGCTGCTTGTTTTGTAAATTCTGAAGGTGAAATTTCAGCTGCGCAATTCGGGGATGATTGCATCAAAGTAATCGGTACTTGTTTTTGCAACTGGGTTCTGATTTGTTCGCGAGCCGTGTTGTTAAGAAGATTCACATCCAATTGTTCGCGCAGAATTTTTTCAACACCCTTTGGTGTAAGTAAAATATTAGCGAGGTGCTTACAATTCAAATCATGAACCGAACAGGCGTCGGCCCGAGCAAAAAGCGGGCTAAGTAAAAAAAAGGGGAGCCCGAAGGCCCAAGGGCAAAGCATCGGTTTCTTATCGGAATCCATATAAAAACCGTAATTAAGAATCGAGATTTCTGGCCCCTATTGGATGTGGCGTGTTAGGTCTGGCCAAAAGTCATTAAGATGTCTAGGTAAACCCGCGCTTTTTAATTGCCCTAGCCTTGATGGAAGAGTTAGATCCTTGGGGACGGAGTTACCTAATCATGAAACTTGTAAGCTGGAACGTAAACGGCATTCGTGCCTGTGGAAAAAATGGGTTTTTGAATTGGTTTACTGATGAAAATGCTGATGTGGTTTGCCTGCAGGAAATCAAAGCTCGGCCTGAACAGTTAGATTCTTCTTTTCAAAATCCACTCAAGTATCACTCGTATTGGAATCCCGCGGATAAACCGGGCTATAGCGGCACGGCTGTGTATTCTAAATCAGAGCCATTTGATGTGAAGTTTGGTCTTGGCATTCCAGAAATGGACAGTGAAGGGCGGGTTATGATTCTAAAGTACCCTAAGTTCACTTTGGTTAATTCGTACTTCCCGAACAGTCAGCGGGAACATACGCGATTGCCCTATAAATTGGCTTTCTGTAAGCAGTTTTTAAAGACGGTCGAGGGCCTTAGGAAAAATGGTGAAAATGTAATTATGTGCGCCGATTGGAATATTGCCCATCAAGAAATCGATTTGAAAAATCCAAAAGCAAATAAAAAAAACGCTGGTTTTTTGCCAGAAGAACGAGCGTGGATGGATCAATTTATTAAGGCTGGCTATATCGATGCCTTTAGGCAGTTTCAAAAAGAAGGCGAGCACTTTACTTGGTGGAGCTATCGTCCAGGAGTCCGCGAGAAAAATGTTGGTTGGCGATTAGACTATTTTATGGCAAATATTGAATTTAAAGATCGTTTGAAATCATCACAACACAGGACAGCTGTTTTGGGTTCTGATCATTGTCCTGTTGTTTTAGAATTAAAAAAGTAAGGGGTTAAAAATGCCGTCATTTGATATCGTTTCTGAGCTGAATATGCAAGAAGTTGACAATGCCATTAATCAGGCGCGAAAAGAAGTTGAAGGTCGTTATGATTTCAAAGGAAGCAATGCCGAAATTAAAATGGAAAAAGATAAAAAAGAGATCATCATTCAGGCTGAAGATGAATATAAAATGGGCGCCATAGTCAGTATTATTTTTAACAAAATGGGCAAAAGGGGAATTGATTTAAAGGCTTTGAAACTAGATAAAATAGAACCGGCAGGTGGAAAGACATTAAGGCAAAAACTGACGCTCGTTCAGGGGTTGGAAAAAGAAGTCGCCAAGGATATCGTCAAATTTATCAAAGATGGAAAACTGAAAGTCCAGCCGCAAATAATGGATGACAAAATTAGGGTCACTTCAAAAAGCATCGATGAACTTCAAGAAACAATGGGCCAATTGAAACGAAACGAATTTCCAGTGCCTTTGCAATTTGACAATATGAGGTCTTAAAAAAAGATCCTTGATCAAACTGAATACGGAGTGTGCTCGGCATAGTCTTTAAAAATAAGTTCCAATTGATTTTTTTCATTGGCCACAAAATCTTCTATCGCCTGGCTTAGTCTTGGATGTTCTATCAGATGAGCAGAGTAAGTCAGAGTCGGAAGAAAACCACGTTGGAATTTATGCTCGCCTTGAGCCCCAGCTTCAAATATTTTCAATTGATTTTGAATGCAGAAATCAATTCCTTGGTAATAGCAAACTTCAAAATGTAAGGATCTATAGTCCTGAAGGCATCCCCAATAGCGACCAAAAAGGCGTTCTGATCCAATTAGGTTTAGTGCTCCGGCAACGGGTCTTTTGGAAGAGTCCAAGGCCAGGACTAAATGAATTTTAGCTTTCATAGTCGAAAAAATGGTCTTAAAAAACCCGTGCGTCAAATAATCAAAACCTTGTTTTTTATCCAACGTACTTTGATAAAAATTATACATTATATCGGCATGCTCTGATGTGATTTCATCGCCGGTTAAGACAACAATAGTAATTCCTTGGTTTTTAACTTGGCGCCGTTCCCTGATGATTTCACGTCTTCTTTTTCCGGTCAGCGTGGATAAAAAGTTATCAAAATTTATATAGGTACGGTTTTTCCAATGATACTGAAAACTATGGCGAATTAAAAAACCGGTATTGACAAGATCGGTGGTTTCGAATTCAGGAAAAAATAAAAAATGAAGTGAGCTTAACTGCAAAGAACCAAGAAGTGCTCGCGCGCCCATAATCAATTCAGAAGTGATTTTATTTCCCATAAATTGCCGTTGATCAGTGCGAATCAATATTTTTGATCCCGTAGCGGGGCTAAAAGGAACCGCAGAAACTAATTTTGGATAATAAGACAGTCCAGCCCCTTTTGCTGCTTGGGCCCAGGCAAAATCAAAAATATACTCACCATAGCTGTTTTCCTTTACATAAAGAATTAAGACTCCCAATAGTGACCGGTTTTGTTTTGCCATAATATAACGAGGAATCCAGCCAGTTCTTTCTCCCAAGCAACCAGTGGACTCCAAAGCAGATAGAAATGAATAGTCGGTGAATGGAAAATCAGGTACTTGCAATGGCAACCAGTCGTGCTCTTTGATTTTTGAAATAGAATGACAGATTTCTATGTCAAGATTGTCTACAGAATTCATAATTTCTAGATATTAGGTCAAAAACGCGCTAAAGTAATGCTCCAAAAGGAAATCAAGCAGAATTATGCAGATTCACAATTCAGAAAATAACGATCCCAGAGAAAACCAGGGCACCGGCATTAGTGTTCAGGAAAAATTGAAAGCGCCTGCTATGTACGCCGTTATTGTGCACAATGATTCTTTCACACCGCGTAATTTTGTTGTAGAAGTCCTACGGCGATTTTTTCAAAAATCAGAAGATCAGGCCTCTCAAATCATGCTTCAAGCCCACACAAAAGGTCACAGTGTGGTTGCCATCTATAGCAGGGAAATTGCCGAAACCAAAACAGCTATGGCCAATAGCTATTCCCACGATCAAGGTAAACTTCTATTATTTTCAGTTGAAGAAGTTTAACTTTAAATACAATTAACAGGTTCGTTATCGTATTAAGTTTTAAATCTTAAAATTCTCATTTTGAGAATTTCATTTTTAGATCAAATCTAGTGATTTACGCCGAAAACCAAATTGAGACGAAAATAGATATTTCAGTTTTTTGACACTATTCCGATAAATTAGGCATGGTTCAATTATCACGTTACTTGGTAATCTCTACGTTACTAATGGCCACTGGATGCTTTATGGATTCTAAGATCACATCCTTAAATCCTGCCAGTGAGTCAAGTACGACGCCAGGTACAGCGCAGAAATTAATTGCTTCTACGGAAATGGTTTCTGGGGCCTCGCCCAGATCAAATTCCGTCAATCTTGGTTATAGTAAAAATTCGACTGTAGGAAGCTCGCCTTCCAAACTCTACAGGACATCTCAAAATAGGGGCTATCGTTTATATCTCACTGCCCAGGGACAGATATTGTCTGGTGCGGTAAAGCAGTGAATTCAAAATATAGTTTTGCTTTTCTTGTGCTAGGTCTAGTTTGGCAAGCCCAGGCAGTTGTGACCTCAGGAATTTCGTATCATGGTCGATTGCTGAAATCCGATGGGACTGCGGTTGCGTCTTCGGCGGTTCAGCTTCAAGTTCAAATTCGCTCAAGCGGAAATGAAAACTGTTTATTATATTCTGAAATTCAAACAAAAGATTTATCGACCACCGATGGACTATTTTCGCTGACATTGAATGACGGCTCTGGTGTTAGAAATGATTCAAGTGGCTTAACTATGCCGCAAGTTCTGGCTAATCAAGGAACTAAGACATTGCCCGGAGGGGCGTGTGCGGTAGGGACGACCTTCACGCCGACAAGTGCAGATGGTCGACGAATGGTAGTTTACTTTAATGATGGCTCATTTTCTGGCTGGGAACCCTTTCCCGAAGAGGCTATCAACTTTGCTCCATTGGCAATTGAAGCCCAGCAAATTGCAGGCTACAAGGCGACGAATTTAATTCGTGGACCAGTTACTTCGTCGGTGACTGAATTGACAGCACCTCAGTTAGCCGAATTTTTAAATATCATCAATGGTACAAGTGCTCAGTATATTAGTTCATCGTCGAGCTCATCGGTGTCGATTCCTAGCTATACAACCGCATCACCGCCAAGTACTCCAGTGGCAGGAAGTTTTTGGTATGATTCTACAGCAAAGCAATTAAAGTTTTATGATGGCACTTCAACAAACACAGTTGGAAATACCACAACGTTGCCGGCATCAGCTATTACCTCTGGAACGATAGCGACGGCACGCTTAGGATCAGGAACGGCCAATAGCACAACGTATTTACGTGGTGATAACACGTGGGCTGCGCCGCCAGCTAGTCAGTGGACGACGACCGGCAGTGATGTGTACTATTCAGCTGGAAACGTTGGTGTAGGGACGACGACCCCCGCTTTTCCATTGGATGTAAATAACACAATCAGAGTCAGCACATCCGGTGGACCTGGGCAACTTGTGGTCTCTTCTGCAAACAACTCGGCCAACCAAGCTGGAATTCTCTATCTTGATAGGGCCCGCGGCACAATGGCTGCAAAAACTTTCGCATTAAGCGGAGATACCCTTGGAACAATCATATTAAGTAATCACCAACAACTGACCGGAGCGCAAATTCATGCAGCGGCGACTGAGAATCAGTCTTTCACAAATGGTGGAACTGATCTTTTGTTTTCAACCACAGCCACGGGGACAAACACGAAAACGGTCAAGATGGTACTCAATAACTCCGGCAACGTCGGGATTGGGACGACAACTCCAAATTCGGAACTTGATTTGAATGGCGCATTTTCTGTTCGTGGAATGGCTGCGCCGGCCGTCAGTCCCGCGGGCCAGGGCCGAATCTATTTTGACAGCACCACCGGTACGTTTAAGGTTTCGCAAAACAATGGTTCCTATAAAACATTGCTCGCGAGCGATACGAAACCGATTGATGTCAGCAGTATCACGTTGCCCGCTGGTTATTTCTCCATTGTCAACAATATGACGTTCAATGGTGATGGGACCGTATCCAAAGATCTCGTGTATTCGTGGGCCACGCAAGCGGCCAACAAATTTTTCGCGGCGCCGAATGGCGTCGCCGGCGCGCCCGGATTTCGGGGCCTCGTCGCCGCAGATATTCCAAATCTCGACGTCTCAAAAATAACTTCGGGAACTTTGCCTACGGCTCTTGGTGGAACGCAATGGACAACCACCGGAAGCGACGTTTACTACAATACGGGCAACGTCGGTATTGGTGCAACGTCACCACAGACTACACTGCAAGTTGCCGGAGTCATATCGCCAGCAACAAACAACACGTATACGCTTGGAAATGCGACTTATAGATTCACCGAAGTTTACGCTACAAATGGAGTGATCAATACCTCTGATCGTAGAGAGAAAAAAGATATTTATAACACAGACTTGGGCTTGGATTTCATCAATAAACTGCGCCCGATCACTTATCGCTGGAACACAGGGGTTGATGATGACGTTCACTATGGATTGATTGCCCAGGAAGCAGAAAAGGCTATTGCCGAAGTCGGAATATCTGAAAAGACTTCTATCGTCACTCACGATGAAACAACAGATCGTTACGGAGTTAGATACTCAGAACTGATTTCTCCGCTCATTAGAGCCATCCAGGAACTTTATAACAAGCTTCTAGGGGTTGACCGTGATATCGCTTCCATTAAAAATGAAAACATTCTGATTAAAACACAAGCTGAAGTTGAAAAAGCGGCCAAAGACAAAAAGATCGAAAACCTTGAGCAAGAGAACGCTGCAATGAAGGCACGATTGGACAAAATCGAAAAAGCACTGAGTTCGAAATAAATAATATTGTTATTGGGAAGGCCTGATACAATGACTAAATTTTCCCTTCCTATATTAATTGTTATCTTTTTATACGTAGTCGTCCCATCTTCTAAAAAGGCCTTTTCAAAAGAGCGATTGGAAAATAAAACTATGAAGCTTGAAACCCTTGTAAAAATATCCAAACTCATCTTAGTTGTGCAGGCAAACGGGAACATCCATAGCGCTTTTCCGCCTAAAGACGAGTTTGATGGTACCGCTTTTAAAATATTGAAGATCCTTAAGGGAGCTGCCTTTTTAAAAAAGGCAGAAAAAGACTTGTATTTCATCCATCGCGGCCCAGCTTGCCAAAATGATTATTCGCCTTCGAAAAGCATGAAAGAACTCTTTTCACTTTTGAAGTACGGAGATCACGCCCCAAATGGAATAGTATTTGCGGATCGGGAAAGCAATGGCCGGTTCCAACTTGTGTGTCCAAACGCTTTTGAGTCCATCGATAGGATACAAGAAATAAAGAATTTGATTAAATCCAAAAAATAGAAACTTCGGTTAATTTATAGGAACTAAAATTTGTCATTTCAAGTTTTAATCGCGAATCTACTCGAGCTTTTTCAACTTTCACCCCGATAGTAAATATTTCCAATCTTAGGTTAGCGGCAAAAGTAAAACGATATGACCTACTTATTGACACGCCTAAATCATTTACAATTCTTTTTTTAACAAGAAATAAAAATTTACAAAATGTAAAAAATAATGATACAAAAAAGTTAATCCGAGCTGCCTCTAAACAATTTTTAGGAATATTTTATGTTTAAAAAACTATTTTTTATTACTTTATTTTCTTTGACGGCGCCGGCCGCGGTTGGATTTGATGTCAATGATGTGAGTATTTTGTTTCCGTTAGCTATTGGTAAGCCTCATCCTGCCATTTCGATAGCCAATACTAACGGGCTACTGCCAATTGCCATACTTAATCAGGTTCTTAGATTTGAAGATAGAACTACGCCCATCGATAGGTTACCCTACGTTGATTCTGACAGTTTAGCCTTGCCGGACCACTGGTTTGTGACTTCGTTTAGGTTTGACCCATGCGGTGAAACATTCAACCACGGGGAGATTTTTCTTCCTAAATCCGGTGAATCGATATGGCGTTTAACAGCTATTAATAAATGCCAGCCGCGCCTTCGCATTGTAACTCAGCCTTTTAATATGCTGGGCCAACCGACCGCGACTGCTTTGCACCTTGTTTATAAACTAGATGCCGCCACGGCCGGCGGATTTATGGAGGGCCTAGAATCCATAAAACTGTCTATTCCAAGCCCATATAGAACCAGTGGTTTGCCACTTATGATCCATCCTGGCCTGTCAGCTGAGGTCACATCTGCAGGAAATTTGAAGAAAAAAACCCCAGTTGGAGCAACGATTAAGACGGTACTAAATAAAATATTAGTCAACGCGAAGTTAGAGCTCGTAACTATGACAATTAATATGTCTGTCCGGCACTGGAAAATGGTGGGAGGCTATGTCGAAAACAACGCATGGAAACGATTTGTCACGCCCTTCAACGAAGCCCTCTATGATCTTAACGGCGGCGAATCTATCCGTCCCGGCGAAGAAGAACTGACATGCGATTTCCACAGCCGATGCGTCTCGAAACCGAATCAAATAGAAGATACGACTTTTAACACCCTGACTTATTTGTTTCGCTCTTTGCCCGATGGACGACCGCGCAGCGTGATACCTTCAGAGGCTATCCAAACTATTTCCGAAAACATAGACAATCCAAAAACTACTCAACTGTTTAATACAAACTGCCTCAGCTGTCATGAGTCCGGCAATCACCGCAATCGTGAAAGGCTATTGGTGAATGAATCGCTACCATTGGGAGTTACCCCGTTCACGACACGACGTTTTACCTCTGATGAAGCGCTTAATGTCCTGAATTTTGGATATGACGGGACCTATGCTCGTGTCAGTACCCGGGTGGCCAGTGAATCAGTGGTCGTCACAAATTATATAAATTATTTACGAAATGTAAAAAATTCAGGATTGACTGTGACTGACGTTCAAAGGTTTTGGAAGTGCTTAATGTCTGATGCAGGTAACAATATTCAAAAATGTTTAACTAAACCATAAATGCGAAAATCGTTTTTTTGGAAACTATAAAAGGAGCTAGAATGAAAAAAATTATACTACTGACACTCGTAACGATTGTTGGACTGTCACAAGCCCACGCAGGTGTGGACGCATATGCTGGCGAAGCTGACAGCGATAAAAAAAACTACGTCCTGGAGAACTTAGACAGCGTGCTTAAAACCTGTCAGACTCCAGTACAAAAAGAAACAGCACGTAAAGCTCTTAGTTTTATGTTCAACTTCCGTTGGTGGCAGATCAAAAATTTGATGAAATCCGTTCACAAAGACTACACGGCGTGGCACGCGTCTCGCGTTTACAATGGTCTTTATGTAGCGAAAATGGGCGGCGACATCAGTAAACAGCCATATGGCAACGGGCTTGTTACCAAAGCAGGATATATCAAAGATCTTGCGACGATTGCCTATAACAACGAAGTACCGAAATACATCATCAGTCCAACACGATTAGAGTGCGTTGGATCAGATACAGTAGTGGTTACGGCACTTTTTAGTGGTTTGTCTGTCAAGCGCGACGACGAAGGCTACGTTTTAAAAACCGTCGCACTAGAGAAAATACCAACACGATTTACTCTGGTTTTAAAAGATGGATTGATTTACAGAAATATCATCGATCTTGCCGACGCAACTACGTTAGATTTAGGAGCCAAGTTTGCAAAAGCTCCGGTTCTTACTCGTCAGCAATCCATAGACCTTGGATATGAAACAGCAAACCTTGAAAAAATATTAGCTGATTTCAAAGCGAAGGCCGCTAAATAGCTTTGTCCCTGGAATCCAGCTGACGTCTGCAATCGTCAGCTGGGCCCTTTGCCTAAGGCAAGAATAGTTTTTATTAAAATTTCTTTTTCTTTATCCCACTGCCTTTTAGTTCTATTTTCCGACGCGCGGGATACCACACCCCCCGTAATTAGAATCTGAATAGAGCGGGCGACATCCATACAATCTTTCGGCAGCAAGTGACTCTGATTTTTATAAATACTGCCCTCTAAAATCGCCGCGATTCTTTGTGTTCCCATATCGACCAATCCTCTGTTAAAATCGGCGATATGTGCATCGACGCCGCAGTTGTGATAAAAAAGCAACCAAACGGCGACATCTTTAGGGTAGATGTCTTGCCACGACAGCGCTGCGTCCGCGTAGGTCGCAAGATGGCTTTGGTGGATTTGGACTTCAGACATTTTTTTGATAACAAATACTTGATAGCGATACCTAATTAATCCAGAACAAAATGACATTAAATCATTCATTTTGGGAAAATAGGTATAAATCAGCGGGCGCTGAAATCGACCAGCTTCGGCGATTTGGTCATAACTAAATCCAATTTGCCCGTGTTTGAAAAGTATCTGAATAGCAGTTTCCGCAATTTGTATTTTTCGTTGAATGCCTTTTTTTTTACTGGTCAATAGTGATTCGAAATCAAGGGTGGCAAATACGGCAGGCTTCATATTAACAATTCTAGCCATATTTGGGGCAAAAATAAATTACAATTTGTAAATGATTGAGATTGAGTCGTATTGTAGCCGCGAACTGCAGATATCGCTGGCCAATAACCAATTCGGCTTCTTAAGTTAGCCAAACTGCCACCATTCGCTCAAAGGCGACCAGAAGGCTCTTTTTCCAGGACCGATTGACGTCTTCTTTTGTCAATTTTTATGATGCAGGGTTTTCGAATTGGACCAATTAAACGTCTTTCTTGCCAAAACTAATATTTTCAAGAAAAGTATGAGTCGAGGTAGCAATGAAGTATATATTCGTGGTACTTTTGCTAGTCTTATTTAAATCTCAGGGACAAACCGAAACATTTAGTTCGTGCTCTTCGCAATTTGTTAAAGTTTCAAATTGGGAAGCGTTGTTACCGTCTGTCAATGAATGTTTAAAATTAAGTGGGGATTTTAATGATGGGCTGGCACTTTTATGCACTTCAGATAGATCCCAGCTATCGAATACCTATCTAAATTTTTTAAACTATAAGTCGAAATATGAACAAAGCCTTGCTGTGTATCAGTCATTGCATTCCCCAGGCGCTGTTGATCGGTATAAAGTTCAAAAAGCTAAAGAGGCATGGGAAATTCTAGGAAATAAAAACTCCGTCCAGACAACTATTGAGCGACTAAATACAAGTTTTCATATGTGCGCAGGTTAATGACGCTGCAATATCAGGTTGCTCACAACAGGTAAAATGATAAATTTCTAGACTCAAGACCTGATCAAAAAATAAGATTAAATCTTTCACAAGGAGTTTCCATGCTTTATGAATTAACGATTCCTCAGTTTACTAAGACCCTTCACAACCTTTTAGTCATTATGGATAAAGGTGTAAAATATGCAGAGGCTAAAAAATTTGAACCGTCGGTTTTGGTAAATTCTCGTTTGGCTCCGGATCAGTTTGATTTTATCAGACAAGTGCAAATCGCTTGCGATACAGCTAAATTATGTGCACATCGACTAACAGGCAAAGAGGCTCCGAAACATGACGACACAGAAAAAACTATGGGCGACCTAAAAACGCGTGTAGATCAAACAATCAGCTATTTAAACACGTTTTCAAAAAGTGATTTTGCAGGAGCTGGGGAAAAACATGTATCGCAGCCACGATGGGAAGGTAAATACCTGCTCGGAAACGAATTTGTATTGCATCATGCGATTCCAAATTTCTATTTTCACGTAACGACTGCTTATGCAATTTTGCGCCACAACGGCGTTGATGTCGGCAAAAAAGATTTCCTAGGTGAAATGCCTTTTAAAAAATAATTTCTATTCTCAAAAGCGGGGCTTATTCACAAGTTAGAGCCCCCAGTTAATCCCTTTTATCAATTTTATTAAAATAACTTTGGCAGGCAAATGAGGCTTCATATTTTCGATTGTAATGCATCATTTTGTCAAAGTTTCGTCCTATGCAGCTTTCTAAAAAATTCCCAGATAAAAATGACGGTCGCGTTTTTAAAATTTTAACCAGTCTGTCATCGCAATCTCCATGGGATGAAGACCAAGCAGCCTGGCAGGTAGTTTCGTTTATGTTATAGCATTCAATCTGCTTTGACATTTTAGCACAGGGTGATTTGTCTGGTTCGGGACCCATTTGATCAGAAATGTAAGCGACATAGAAATAAATTAGGGAAATGAAAATAAAAAGAAATCCAGCAATTGGGTCGGCCCAACTGGCTGTTGTGTAACGAGTCGTTAAGGGGCTTTTAATGAAAATATAGAGCGAGGCAAAAAAAGGCAGAAGAAAAATGACATCCCATATATCCATGCTTTAATTCTCGGTCAGAAAAAGGCGTTTGTAAACCGCATAAGGGTGCTTTCGAGAGTGAAAATATTTCTAATTGCCTGATTAAAACGAGTATTTTTGAATTCCGGCCTGGGTTCTAAAAGTTTAGTTGTAGATTTCTTTTCTTTTGGGATAAAACTCCGGGTCAGGAGAGGTTTATGAAATTAATGCTAGCATCCGTAATGTGTCTATCAATAGCAAGCGTGGCCGCAAGTAAAGTAGTTGAAAAGCTTCGTGTTGTTGACGAAAAAACAGTCGCTGCCGATACCTGCACAGTAACAGGTGCCTATAATGCTAAAGGTTCAGATGCTGGTTATGGATTACCTGGGTATGTATACACAGCCACAATGAAAATTAAAGTTCTTCAAAAAATGGAAGCGTATAAAGTTCAGATTACTGGCGGATTCTTAACTAAAGCCACTGAGTCTTTGGTTCCCAATTCAACTAAAACGGCCCCTTCAAAAACGGTTTTAAGAAACCAGTCTATCACTCAATTGGTCCGCTATCCTGACGAAAGCTATCGCCTGACTTTACAAAAAGCCTGTGAAGACGAAATGCTGTTTATCAATACTGGCGCCTATCCACCTCCGCCACCAAAACCAGTGGTTGTTGTACCACCGAAAAAAGAAGTGCCAAAAACGCCAGATCCATTGACGCCAAACATACCGGTATTGCCGGGAATACCAGGAATACCAGGAATACCAGGATTGCCAACAACACCAGATCCAGCTGTCCCTGTTCTTGTGCCACCAACATCAGTAGTCCCTGTATTGCCGAGTGGAGATGCGGGCGTTAATCCTTTGTTTCCGCTGGGGCCAGTTCCTGGAAAATAGTTTGGTCGCGCTTCCCAAATGAAAACTTGGGGAATTATAGGCCTTGGTTGGCTTGGGCTAGAGCTATCTAAGGCATTTGATAAAAATTCAAATTGTTTTTGGGGTACCCACACAGAAGATTTTAACTTTGTGACTGGTGTTTTTCCCGAAAGTCCATGTGATATTTTATTTTTAAGTACACCGACCTTATTGGCGTTGGTCCCAAAAAAATTTGTAGAAAAGATTTTGCTAGATTCAAAATCTAAATTAATTTTTATTAGCTCAACCTCAGTCTATGGTTCCAATACCGGCAAAATCACTGAGTTCACAAAACCAAAACCAATTTCAAAAAATGGCCAATGGCTACTCGAAGTTGAAAATCATTTAGTTAATACGTTTTCAGATCGGGTTCAGATTATTCGCCCCGGCGGACTAATAGGGGGGCAAAGGCATCCCATCAATCATTTGGCTGGACGAGTTGGGATTCCCGATGGAAACTCGGCAATTAATCTTATACACCGATTGGATTTGATAAATATTATTTTGCAATTAGCCAAAACTGAACTCCATATTCCAGTTTTAAATGCGGTGGCTCCGGCACATCCTTGTAAAAAAGATTACTATCGCGATTGGGCTGATAAACTTAATCTGCCAAGGCCACTCTTTGAAGAGACAATGACTAATTCTAGACAGATAGACTCAGATTTTTTGCCATCCCTTTATTCAGGATGGCAATGTCCCAATTTGGACTTCCTCTAGTTTCAGTTACGGCTGTTTTTGCTTAATGGATTCAAACTTCGGTGGGTTTTCCACAAATGGTTTGATTCCTAGCTCGGTGTCGATTTCGTTTGGATAAATCACATAACCGCGAGTCATCACCATCGCAACTTTTCTCATGTCACCGATGTTTTGTGTCGGATCACCGTCGTATAGAACTAAATCGGCCAGTTTTCCTGCAGATACAGAGCCACGATCGTTTGAAGTTCTAGTGTATTTAGCACCATTTAAAGTCGCAACCTGAAGCGCCTGCGATGGTGTAAGACCGGCTTTGACATAAAGTTCAAGTTCCGCCTGCAATGTAAATCCTGCCATTCCATCGGTGCCGGCTACGATCGGAATATGGCTCTTATACATTTTCCCGACAAACTCTATCATTTTGTTGTAGGACTTCGAATACCTTTGCTCGGTGGCATCATCTGGTATCTTCATTTGACCTTGGTAAAAACCGCGTTTTACGTCGGGAGGCATGTGTTCGGCAATGGGTGCATACGATGTAGACAGGACTCCGTCTTTTTGTTTAAGAAATTCAAACACGCTTAAAGTAGGATCAATAACGGTCCCATGATCTTGCAATAATTTTATAAAATCCATTACCTTGCTAGATTCAAAATCTAAATCCGCGACTTTTTCAGCCGGCAAATAAAATCGCTCCAGAGTTCTAGTATCTGTTTGCGGGGTCACCAAAAAATTAAGCAAAACTTGATTTATATGCTGAATTTCATCATAGCCTTGTTCAACTACGTCTTGTGCGCGCATAAAAGCAGGAACATGTCCTGAAACTCGCATTCCCCGAGTGTGGGCATACGCAACGGTGTCTTTTACTAAATCCTTTGGAAACGAATTGTAAATTTTCAATTGAGGATACCCATGTTCAGAATACCAATCGACCGCGTGTTTTGCACTTTCTAGATCCTTGATCACAAAACCCATCACAGCCGCAAACGGACTTTCGCCTTCTAAAAATCCTGCGGGTACTAATTGCGGAGCCAGCAATCGGCCATCAGCGACTTCATCGATCATGTTTTGCATTTTTTCATTGTTGTTGCCTAGATCACGAACGGTGGTAACACCAGCCGCTAAATTGAGAGGGCCTTCCCAGCGATCTAAATGGCCATGCATGTCGTATAAACCTGGGGTCATCACGCGGCCGCCTGCATCGATTTTTTGTTCTGCCCCAGCTGTTGGGGAACCTGCTGGTTTTACGACAGTGATGCGTCCTCGGTTGATGTAAACATCAACTAGGCCACCGAGTTCTGCCTTTTCACTATCAAAAATTTTTGTGTTGGTAATAACCGTCACACCTTTAACTGGGTGTTGCATTCGTTTAGCTAAATCGGCCAAGATTTTATTCTCTGCGATTTTTTGCTGTTTTTCCATCACAGCCAGACTGTCTTTCCAAGAATCTTCCACCAACCACATATATCCTGGATAAATATAACTAAAGAGTCTTGGTTTTTTGCCCGTGGTCGCCCAAAAAAATGTGGGAGCCAATCCTAATCCTGTTTGGGTAAATAATTGAACTTTTTGTGACTTACCGCCCGCTTTAATTGTGATTTCGTCTACCTTTTTTTGTCTCAATTCTCCGGATGGCAGCAGGGGAAGGACCCTATTCCTTTTCTCAGCTAAAAGGCCAATGGCCAAAGAGGTAATTTGAAAGCTACTGCTTAGAGGCACATAAAAGCTTGGCGCAGAAACTGTTTTGTCGCCTTTTTCTGAAGTCGAGTGCCACTCGGCCTTTGTGCCCGTGAGAGCGAAATGCTCATCAACCGGGCCACCCATTGTAGAGGCTCCTTTTACAGAAAAAGAAGTTGGAAATCCATTTTTACCTAGTTGTATTTCTTCGTCCAGTTCTGGGCCGCGGCCATTGTCTTTAAAAATATAATGAACTTTGATAAGGCCTTTTGGAAGAAATGTGACGACTTGCTCGCCGGCTTTGCGACCATCTTCGACAAAGATTGTGTAATGAAGTGATTCTGTCGCAGCATTTGCTGTTGTGACTAGGAAATAAAATAAAGTACCAAATAATAAACGAATTTGATTTTTAGTTAGCATGATTTCTCCGATACATCCGGATAACTCAATCAGGCGCTATTCTCAATTTAGATTTTCATTTCTTTAAAATCGCTGCACCGCGGATTTGATCGCGGACGTCAGGATGGACAGTGCGCATACTCGGGAAAAAGAGTTCTTTCTTCTTTTTGAGCGTATTGAACCAAATTTGGAAAACTCAGAACGGTTTGTTGCAATCGGCTAGGTATCGGCTGCTTTAAAATCGTAATTAAAAAGGCATAAGCAGAGGCGTCCAAACTGGTCCGTACCTCACCGAGAAAATAGGATTTAGCGCCAAGGAAATTGGAAAGTGCTTCGATATCTTTGCGTCCAATTTCGTAAAACTCTAAAAGTGAATGGCGACCGATTCCTTGCTTGTTGGCTTGCTTTTTAAGCTGGTGACGCAAAAAATAGAGAAACGGCTTTCCAATAAATGGAGGAAACAAAGGTGTAAATTCTTTTTTAAGAACAGCCCAGCCAATGGGATCAATCCAGCGACTGAAAAGTAAAATAAAATATAAATTTTCCTCTATGAGTCTTTGAAAAGCTAAGCCTTGCGCCCTAAGATTGGGATCTACCTGTTCGGGTGGTATAATGTTTTCAATCAAATAGTCAATTATGAAAGTTGAATCAGCTATCACTTTCTGTCCGTCTTTTATAAATGGCATTTTTCCTTTTGGGCCGCTCGCGGGATTTTTTTCTGTTACCACTTTGTACTTAATTTTATAACATCTTAAAAAAGCCTCGGCCTTAATGCAAAAAGGGCTCAAGCTAGGAAGATCCCAAATCGGTGGGTATTGGTGCAGTTCAATCATGGAATCCTCCATAGGAAATTAAGGTTGAATAAAGAGTCTTTAAATCAAAAAGAGATAGAATTGAGGATAGGAGATGCAGAATTCCTAAAAACTTAAGATGTTTTTGGGGCGATTTTTGACAGCACTGCAAAAATAAATTTAAATAACGTTTTGTAAAACTATCCTGGGTGCTTGAACCCACCATTGATAGTAAAAATGGGAGTCGATTCCGTTGATTGGCCTGGCGATGAAACGATCGAGAACAAAGTTGGGATTTTAAAATTCCCTTTTTAAGAATGAGAATATGCTCAAGTGCAACAGTCATACCTTGCCCAAAAACAGGATTAAGCGAGCAAAGGCTATCCCCTAGAATAAAAAGATTTTTTGGAAAATCTGTTATTTGATCTAGTCTCCGCTTATACATAGTCTCTTTGTTAAAAACCTGAACCGGACCAAGCGCTTGTCCTTTTTCTAGGATTTCAGCAAAATGGCCTCCGGGTATCTTGCCTGCGATTCCTAGAAAATCTTCAAAGGAATTCGAAAGCGATCGTGTACGACCATATTCAACAATTGTCGCAATCGAATTCCCATTTTCAACTGGTGTAATTACGGCACCTAGACGATCCTGCGGAGGGGAAAATTGATAATAGTATTGCTTAAAATCTTTGTAGTTTAAGGTATCAGTCTTAAAAACGACAGAGCGATAGGTGATATGTATTGGCAAAGTGGAAGTCTTTTTTTCGATGCCGTAATTTGGAAGGAGTCTTTGAATAGGAAAGTTCTGGCCTCCCGCAATAAAAATAAATTCGGCTTCATACATTGATTGGTCCTGGCATTGAACCGAAACTGCCGTGTTATTTTCTATTTTAAATGACTCCACTCTGTTTTTAAAAAACGATATGTTTGACTTTCTAGTGACCAAATCAAAGACTTGTCTTTCCAGAAAGGGTCGACTAAGAGAATACGTTTTGAATTTCGAAGATTGTCTAGGAAAACACCCTTTCTCAGTTTCCCATTTAGTATCGGCAGCCCAATCAATTGTGGGACAAGAGGCTTTTTTAATGGCAGCTAATACGTCTGGAAACAATTCTTTCACAATGTCTTGGCCCCTTTTGAGCAACACATGAAGATGGGCACCTTGGGGAGCTCCGGGGCGTGGCAACCGGGATCCTGCCTGGCCATCCTTTTCAATAATGACCACCGATTCGAAATAATCAGATAGCATTGCGGCGGCAGCCAGCCCTACCAGCCCGCCGCCTACAATTAAAGCGCGTTTAGGTTTCATATTTGTCCTTCCAATGAAGCGTGGAGTTGGTGCAATCCAATCAATCCATCCGCGTAGAGGCCTGTAGAGAATGAAAATAAGTTATTAGATCGAATAGTAGCCAATAAATCGCTGAACTCAGCCAGCAGGTGTTGCCGGTACTTTTCATTTTTTTTCTCGATGTTCGAAATCAGAATTTCATTAGTTTGATCGCCTTCCCTCTGTTCGCGTTTGTAGGTGAAAATCAAATTGCTAATTCGACCCATTCTTTGGCCTAAAATAAAAAGCTCACGGGATCGCCCTAGTTCCATTAAATTCAAGCAGGGACTGGCCATAAGGTCTATTGTTCCGGCAGCCACCATACCCATGTTGTAAGGACCAAGATTTTTGGATTCGATAATGTTTCGTATGTCAGGTAGGGCCGACATCAATTCTGAATGGCGATTGCAGGTGTAAAACTGCTCAATATCAAATTGCAGAACTGGCCTTAAAGTACTGACATGTTCGAATGTTTCAATTTGCGAGGTTAGATTCGAAAATAGAAACCGTGCTAGCTCAAACGTTTTCGTTTCGTCTGGATTCAAATTTTCGTGTGCTGTGCAGTCCTGTGCAATATTAAGTCGATACAATTCTTTCAGTAATTTGGGATTACGATAGGTCGGATGATCAGCAAGGTCGTCATAAAGTGTAATAATCATTCCCAAATGAACCTTTGCATACAACACGAAATCCAAAATCTCTGGGGCTACCGAGCTAATGGTTGTATATCTATAACCAGTAGGCAAAAAGTTTTGGAAAAGCACTTCTGGCCTTAATTTTGAAATGGATAGGTATCTATTAATCAGGCCTTCTAAAGGCTCATTTCTAGTCATGATTAGGGTACTTTTAGATATTTGCATACGCTTCCTTTTTGCGCGATTGAATTTGAATCAATTGATTAGAAAGTGGATGAAGCGTAATCAAGGGTTCTGATTTTATGGAATCACCTGAAAAAGAAAGTCTAAAGTTTTGGCAAATCATTTTGATCACAATCGTCGCTTCCAGATAGGCCAGGCCCTCGCCTACACAGGATTTTCCGCCGATTCCAAAAGGTATAAATGCAAACGGGTGATTTAACTTATCTAGAAATCGCTCGGGGACAAAATCATTTGGGCGGCTAAAGTGATTTTGGTTTCGATGAAGTTCGGTAATGCCAATAATCACTTGATCGCCTTTGCGAATTTTATGGCCTCTCAGAATATCGTCAGCTTCGGCTTGCCTCGCCAGCATGTAGGCGGGTGGGTAAAGTCGAAGACTCTCTTTGTAAACGGCCAGCGTAATAGGCTCGTCTCCATTGGCTATCCGATCCTGATATTTGGGATTTTGGGCAAGTAGCAGTAAGGAAAATGCTAAAGAAGCCGCCGTCGTTTCGTGTCCAGCAAAAAGAAACGTCATACAATGGTCGATCATGGCATCATCGTTTTGAAATGCTTTGGAAACGCCAGTGGGTGGGGAACTTTCTACCTGCTTGGTGATCAGAGAGCGAATGTCTGCTTGTAGCGATTTGATTTCTCGATTTTTAAAGGTAGGCACAAAAAGGGGTGGTGGTATAAGAGAGCGCATTCGCAGACCACAAAGATAATTGAGTCGTAAAAACTTGGTGCCGATCATTGAAACTAATTCTGTTGAATCGATTCCAAGAAATATTCGGATAGCTGTTTTAAGAATCAATGACGTCATTTCATCAGTCACATCAAAACAAGAGTCAGAGTTTAATTTCCCAATTAAATCCTGAGTGTAGGTTTCTACAATCACGCGCGCCGAATCCAGGCTCGAGCTTGTAAAAAGTCCCCGTGATTTGCTGCGAGCCTCTTTGGATTCTTTCCCAGCCAACTGAACAATTCCTTTTTTGCCAGTAACCGGCTGAATTCGGTCAAAAACAGTTCTATTTTGAATATAAACAGCAGACTTTTTAACTAGCACTTCGTGAGCTACATCGGGATCAAATGCAAAAACAAATCGTTTAGGTCCCATTCGCACTATAAAAATATTATTTGATTTCGCTGCTTCGGCCGCGACTCGGCTCATAAAGGAAAGGGGTTCGGCCATAAAGTCTGTTAGATTTGATATTATATTAAATTGCGCCACTGGGGTCCTCCACTGTTTTTACTAAGTGCTAGAAGGTTGATAACCCAATTAATAGTTGAATATAATTATATAATAGATTATAATCGTTAACCAATGGATACAAATCGAATTCGTTATTTTTTATCTCTAGTTAAAACGGGCAGTGTGACTAAGGCAGCTGAACTTCACCACATTAGTCCACCGGCCATGTCAAAAGCGATTAAGGTGTTTGAAACAGAAATGAACGAAAAATTGATCGTGCCGGATGGCCGTGGGATCCTGCTGACGGATAGAGCTCGAACAATCGCCCACGCGCTAAAAGATGTTATTTCAAAACTCGATGAAGTGATTGATAAATCAGATTTAATCGAACTTGAATCGGCCGAAAATCGACCTATTAAGCTTTCAACCTTCGAAGTGTTTTCGACGCATTTTATGGAACGTGTATTTAATTCAATTTTACCGGGCCGTTCTTGTTTAATGTATGAAATGACCCCAGGTCAGATGGAGCAATCTGTGGCCAGACGTGATTCTGATTTTGCGCTGACGTACATTCCGATTCCCCATCCCGAATTGGACCACTTGCGGGTGCAGTCTATAGAAATGGGAATTTTTGGCCTTAAAAAGAAATTCGATGATTTCTCTGAAAAAGATACACCCTTTGTGATTCCGGTGACCCCGATTGAAGGATCGCCAAACAAAGTACGGGGTTTAGATGGTTGGCCAGATGATGCCTTTCCTCGGCGAATTATGTACCGAGTCGCTATGATGGAAACGGCCCTTGGAATATGCCGTAGGGGTCTAGCCGTTTGTTATTTACCTAAATTTATAGCCCGGATGCATAATGAAATTGTTAAAACAGAATTTATGCTCGATGAAAAGACGCTTCCAAAACGATTTCCTGCCCGAAAAGAGTACGTATACTTGGTTAAACGAAAAACTGACCTCGAGGACGATTTAGCAAAGAAACTGGGCTTAGCTTTGA
Organism: Pseudobdellovibrionaceae bacterium; assembly: GCA_043757515.1. Lineage (GTDB taxonomy): Bacteria > Bdellovibrionota > Bdellovibrionia > Bdellovibrionales > Bdellovibrionaceae > UBA2316. The sequence goes on along the minus strand of JAYVPD010000239.1, from coordinate 204 downwards.
GAAAATTTTGTTCGAATTAGAAGCGGACTTTAAAAAGCATTAACATTGTGTTGCCAGGGTTGTTTTCTGGCCCTATAAGATTTTGAACAATAACATCTTAAAGGAGAGCATTCATGGCAACTAAACCAGTAAAAAAAGACGCTAAAGATAAAAAACCAGCTAGAATTAAAGTAACAGGTTTTGCGCCGTTAAAACTTGGTGATT
>JAYVPD010000238.1:0-44653 GCA_043757515.1 Pseudobdellovibrionaceae bacterium | reverse complement strand
TCAGTAAAATAGTAACGTGGAATTTTCATTTCATAAAAGAGAAACCGCTGGACGACAAACCTCGCTCAAAGTTACAGGGTCGGACTTCCTTACCTAGGGATCTCGATTAGTCAGCACAAAATCAAAAAGTCGGCTGACTCCTTTGGAGCCAACTGGCTTTTTTAAAAAATTGGTCTGGGTAACAGGATTGGGCTCGGCCCATCCATGGGCCTCGGGTCTGCGACCCGGCTAAAGCCGCCGAAAAATAGCATCCTGCTATTTTTCTGAACCTGCGACCTCCTGCACCCCAAGCAGGCGCTCTACCAAGCTGAGCCATACCCAGACACTTTATTTATCTTTTATATCAAAGCCAAGAGCTTATTCAAGAGCCAAAACAATTACATTCCTACAACTTCGCCTATGAATGTATCAAATTGTTTTCTAGCGCGGGCTTCAATCACTGGATTGTAAGCCATGCCTTTTGAAATGTCGTTGCCCGCTTTTTTATTTGTAAACGCGTGGACAGCGCCGCTGTATTCGATCAACTGATAGTCTTTCCTAGCAAGATCCATTTCCTTTTGAAATTGCTGAACTTGTGCTTGTGGAACAAACGGATCAATTGCCCCGTGAAGTACTAAGACTTTGCCTTTAATGTTGTTAGCTTCTTTAGGATCTGGTGAATCTAGTCCACCATGGTAGCTAACAATGCCAGCTAGATCGACGCCTGATCGTCCCAGTTCTAGAGCTGTTGTTCCGCCAAAGCAATATCCCAAAACTACGATTTGTGCGGGATCCACTTTTTTATTGGATACCAAAACATCATACGCTGCTTTGATTCGGGCTTTTAAAAGTTTTCTGTCTGTTTTGTATTTAGTGGCTTGTTTGCCTGCTTCATCCATAGTTGTTGGGCGAACGCCTTTGCCATAAATATCAACTGCCATTGCCACTGCGCCTCGGGCCGCTAATGAATCCGCTTCTGTTTTATTATCGTCAGATAGACCCATCCAATCGTGCACGATTAAAAACCCTGGGACCTTTTTCTTTTTGTTTGAGGTTTCGGCTAAATAGCCCTCTAATTCCGTTGTACCTTCCTTGTATTCAATCGTTTTGCCAGCAGGCCCTGCTGCTATGGAACGCGTGGAAACCAGGAAAAGCACTAGTACTAATAAATTTTTCATATAGTTACTCCTTTAACTTAATTTAGTTTTGTTGTTTGTTTTTTGGCCAGCCAATTATTAAATTCTTGTTCTAAAACATCCATTGGCAAAGCACCATGGCCCAGAACTTCTTTGTGAAACTCGCGAATATCAAATTTGGCTTGTAATTTATCTTGAGCCCGCTTTTTCATTTCTTTAAACTTAAGTTCGCCGACTTTGTAAGCAAGCGCCTGACCAGGCCAGGTGATATAGCGATCAATTTCATTTTCAGATTGTAACTTGTCCTTAGGAATATTTTCCATAAAGTAATCCAAGGCTTTTTGCTTGGTCCATCCCATGGAATGCATTCCCGTATCAACCACAAGCCTCACCGCACGCCACATTTCATAGGAATACTGGCCATACTTTGAATACAAATCTTTGTACAATCCGATATCTTCGCCCAAACTTTCAGAATACAATCCCCAGCCTTCAACATACGCCGTGTATTCGCCATTTTTTCTGAATTCAGGCAATTCGCCTAGCTCTTGAGCAATCGAGATTTGCAAATGATGACCAGGGACCGCTTCGTGGGCCGTTAGAACTTCCATTTCCCATTTAGGGCGAGATTTCAAATTGTAAGTGTTCGCTTCAAAGTAGCCGGCACGGCCGCCTTTGATGCTGCCGCCATAGTAATACGCCGTTGGCGATGACTTGGCTTTGAACGCGGGCATTTCGCGAACTCCATAAGGCAATTCGGGCATTTTGCTGAACAGACGAGGCAATTCAGGATCGATTGTTTTTGAAATCGCTTTGTACTGATTGATCAAGTCCTTAGGATCTGTAAAGAAAAACTGGGAATCGGTTTGGATAAATTTATGAAAGTCCGCTTTTGATCCCTTGTATTTTAATTGGTTACGAACGGCTTCCATGTCTTTGTTTATGCGAGCGACTTCTGTGAGCCCCAGTTCATGGATTTCTTTGGCTGTTAGCTGAGTGGTCGTATGGTACTGCACTAGATATTCATACCATTTATCGCCCTTTGGAAAGGTCGCAATTGAAATTTCAGTGCGGCAATTTGGAATGTATTTTTCTACGATGAAGGCTTTTAGCTTTAACAAGCTTGGAGTGACTTTGTCCTTGATGACGACTTCAGCACTGGCTAGTAAGGATTTTTTTGCATCGTCATCAATGGCCGACGGCATGTCTTGGAAAACTTGGTAAATAGGATTGTCTTTAATATCCTTTGTTAACACAGAATCAAATTGTTTGGGTACAGCTTCCATCAAAAACTTAACAGGCGTGATTTTTAATTTCATGCCTTCTTCCATCAGAGCGATCGTTTGATCCACTACCTTAGGATACGCTTCCAAGCGGGCCAATCTGTTTTCATAGTCCTGGACAGTCAGTTTGGGCGCAGACATCATTAAATCCACAACATCCATATGAACGCCGCCCAATTGGTCGATAACTAAATAATGCCCATTGAACTGGTTACCTTCGATCTGTGACTTAATTTTTTTAGAAATCAGTTTGAGAGTCAATTGATTGGCTTGGCTTAGTTTCTTTGGATTTATTTTGCTCAACATTTTTTCATGGCAAAATGGCAGCTGTTTGCGTTTTTCAATTGTGGCAAGCGAGCGATCACTCCAGCGATTGTTAAATCCTGGGTACCCTAAATAGGTCGCTAGTTCTGGATTTTCTTTCATCCATTGGGCCCAAATGAAATCAAGAGATTGATTTAACTTTTTGTTATGATCGGATTCGCTAAATTGTTTTGAAATTTGAGATTCACATTCGGCAATAGACGGGTAGACTGTGTCTGTCGTTTTGGCTTTTAAAACCAATGAGCTACTTAATACGAGAGTAGCGACAATCGAAAAAAAACGAGTCAAAGCTTTCATTTTTACCTCTGGGATTTACAGGACCAATAGGTATGAAAACTATAATTTTACTTAATAATTGTCCACTCTAATTTTCTTTTAGAAAATCCGCGTAGCCGCCCTTGCGGATGTTGTCCATATGGGAATTATCGCTTTTTCCAATAATCATTTGCTTCACCTGGACAGGACGCTGCACGCGGGCAATGAAGGCATGCGATTGAGCGTCGACTTCGCTTCCCTGAACCCACGATAATCTCATTTTATTTCCAGGGTTATCATTAAGCCACTTAGTTATATTGGTTGTTTGTTGGTAGGTGCCTTCAAAAAGAGCTGCACTCGATATCACATTCGCCACTTTTGGGTAGCCTAACAACGAGTTGAGAGGTAAATAGCCACCACTGTGTCCTGCTAGCGAGGTTTCAGAAAACTTGGCTTTGGTTGCATCGGATACTTCGCCCATGAAGCGTTCAAAATTATCGCCTTTGCCATCTTGAAAATAGCCGCGATACGTTTTTTCGTCTACTCTGAAGGAATCGACTTCCGTTGGGACCCCGTTTATCATTTTAGTCACTTTAATTGGAACTTTTACGCTGCGACTTTCAGGAACTACAACTATGGTTTGATTGTTTCCAGATTCGGCAAGGCGTCCGCCAAAGTCGCCGGGACCGCTGCGATCTTTTGGATTGATCTGAAAAATATTGGCGACCGCTTCAAAACCATGGAAGAAAACATTCACTTTATTTTTTTCAGTTTTCACATAGTCTTTTGGAATATAAAATCGCACAGGTTCGGGGTAACTAGGCAGGCGGCCTTTGCATTGAATGCCTCGCAAACGGAGTTGTTCTGGATTTGCATCGCAGGCGATCCCTTTTGTTTTAAGTGCTTCGATCATTTTCTGAGCATCAGCCGATATTTCATTGGACGAAGACACTGTTTCTGCCTGGCGAACAATGTCTCTTATTGGCCGAGTTGCGAGCGCAACTCTATTGCCGCAGGTCTTGCACTGGTCCATGCCCACTTTGGCTTCCGTTTCAGAGCGTGGGTCCTGATCTATAAATAGAGCGCTGCCGTACACCCAGGCGGCTGATTCAGCAGAGCTGCATTCAAATGAAGTCTGGGGTTTAATACTGGCAAGCGAAATTTTGTAGGCTTTGTTTCCAGAGGGAAGAGTTTTTTCTTCGATTACATGGGCCGATGCGCCAGCTTTGATAGACCCAACGATATTTGTTTGCCCAAGGAAATTAGCGGTACTTCGCAAATTAGGATTATTTTTTATTTTGATTTCAAGCGAAAAAGCAAAACCAGAATAGATCAAAAAAAAAGTTAAAAATACCCTCATGTTTCAATGGTATCACAGATGCTATTTGATACGCACCTATACCTTTGTCTTAAAACGAATAATACCCGACCAGGCTTTGGCAAGAATCGGGATAATTGTTGCTGTAAGAATGCTTAGTATTAGCCGGAATCTCGATTCTATCACCGGGGCGCAGCAGCAGCTGGTTCCCGGAAATATTGCAGAGCAATTGCCCGTCGGTGATAATTCGAATTTCTAGTAAATTGTGATAGTGGTCTTTGATAGCCGTTCCTGAATCCAATTTTTCCGCTTTGAAATCTTGATCCTCACTAATGTGATAGTATTTTTTAATTTTTTCTAACGTGAGTTCTTGAGTGCCTTGCCAACGTGAAATAATCATTTTACGAGCCCTTTGGTTGAGTTTTGGCAACATGAGTTGCATAGTCGACGGCGTGATAGGTGAATATAATATCAGCGCCCGCACGCTTCATCGAAGTCAATATTTCTGTAACTGTTTTCATTTCATCGAGCCAACCATTTTGGGCTGCGGCTTTGACCATAGCAAATTCACCGCTGACATTGTATGCGGCAATTGGCACGTTGAACTGGCGTTTGGCTTTGGCAATGACGTCCAAATAACTCAATGCGGGTTTAATCATTACGATGTCAGCGCCTTCGCGGATATCGAGGTCGATTTCTTTCATGGCTTCGCGCGTGTTTCTGAAATCCATTTGATATGTTTTTTTATCCCCAGCCCGCGGCGCCGAATCCAAAGCCTCACGAAACGGTCCATAGAAAGACGATGCGTATTTAGCAGAATAGGCGACAATCCCCGTGCTACTTTGGCCAGCGTGTTCTAACGCTTTTCGAATTTCACCGACACGACCATCCATCATATCGCTAGGGCAAACAAAATCGACTCCTGCTTTGGCTTGTAGCACTGCCATTTTAGCCAACACAGAAACCGTTTCATCATTAAGAATGATCCCGTTTTTTACAAGGCCGTCATGACCGTCTGATGAAAATGGATCCAGTGCAAGGTCAGCAAATAGATTTACATCTGGAAATTTGTCTTTAATTATTTCAATCGCTTTGTAGAGAAAACCCTTTGGATTCAATGCTTCATTGGCATCCGCGGATTTTAATTTATTTTCAATGTTGGGAAATAAAGCATAATTATTTAGACCCAGCTTTTTCCAAGCTGTCATTTTTTGAAGCAATATATCGAGGCTAAAACGCATTTGGCCAGGCATCGAACTAATTTCTTTAGAAATGTTGCGCCCATCTTGAATAAAAACGGGGTATACGAGCTGCCGTATTTCAGGTGCACTGACTTCGGCAACCAAGTCGCGAATGGACTGGCTGGTTCGCAAACGACGGGGCCTTTTTTTTAGTGCTAGCATGAATACTCCCATCAATATTCATTACTAAAAATGGCCCTAATGTCAAAATGTCAGTCAATTTTTTTTAAAGCCTATTTTTATAGCACCGAGTCCAACCCTCTGGGTGATAAATCCAAGCCTTTAAATTGCAAGGAATTGCGTTGTGATAAAAAAGTTTGCTTTCTTCCCTCTAATACTTGTGGCTTTGCTTATTCAGGCCGACCCCGTGGTTGATCAAGGCCCTATGTCAATGCCAGGCGGACTAGTACCTGCGGCGCTTATGCCGGTTTTGAATACTCTTGTGGACAATCCCACCTGCGCAAGTCTGCCGCGGTCCCAGTGGCAGACTTGGCTAGATACTTCTAGTTATGCATTATCAAATTCCTGGGCCTTACAAAGTTATGATTCCTCAGATCCGTACGCGTTGATTAAAACCTGCTGGAACTATTTGGCAGCAGAAAAAATGACCAGCTGTTTTGAAAATCTGAAAAATTATTCTTTTAGAAAATCATCTGAGTTCAGTATTGGTCATCAACTGGGATTTAATTCCCCTGATAGTGACTATTTAGCTAGCCGGCTTCCCTATAGTCAGCTACCAGACGAGCTAAAAAATGGGTTACCGCAGAATTACGAAGAGGTGTTCAAAGCCAAAGGTTGGAAATCACTGTTGTATCGGTCTCGTATTTTGGCGAACCCGCGTTTTAATCAATACTCACGGTTGCTCGTTTTCGTTCCGTCACCAGAATATGATCGCTGGATTCAATTTACCATGAGTGACATCGAAGAAATAATTCCTAAGCAATCCATATTGATCGATTTTATTTCTATAGTTAAAATGGAAAATGGAATGGCCCTTGAAAATCCTAAAATTAATTTCACTCAATATGAACGAGATTTTAACGGGCAAAATCCCGTTCAGCGTCCATTTTTAGATAAATGTATTCGCTGTCATCCATCAGGAATGCGCCATTTAGTGCCTATGCCTGGCTCACTAGAAAACGAAGAGGCATTTAAAACGCTGATTTCGTTTAATAAAAAAATGGATGCCTATGGAGCCATTTCCTGGGCCGGCGAAATAGCACCTGAAAAAATATCGCCGCCATTTGGAGCCCGAGACGGGGCCCATTCGTGTGTAGAGTGTCACAATAATTTTAATGGTTCCAACGGACAATCGCGCGAAATTTTAACGGCCTTTACTGATCGAAGTCACTTTTTGCATAAAATGAGTATAGAATACTCTATGCCCACGCATCTTAAACAGGATCCCGAATCTAAAGATTTGTTTGGCGTGTTAAAGCTGTTTAAGACACTTAGTAAAGATTTGCAAAAAGAGCTATTTTCACTTTCTAAAGCTCCAAAAAATGAAGTGTTGGTCGAATTTGCTGCGTCCCATTCAATGATTGCTGAAAATCAAAAATCGGCGGCCCTTGCCCAAAATGGAGTGTTGAAAGCAAAAATGGAAAAAGTCTTCGAACAACAAGTGTCGGAATTCAAAGATGATTTGGAAATCTGGCTTAAGGGTGGAAAGCAAAACTGCTTGGATATTCCTCCAGCGCCTCCTGCCAGCGCACCGCCGATGGGCCTTGCGCAACCGCTGTAGAGTTAAAAGCAATAGAATATTCTGCTTGATACTCGCTGAAAACTGACGTTGAATCGTGCCAAATCTGCTTAGGAGGCACAATGGTTTGGCGGCAAGTTAAAGTTTTTTTAGCGAGTTTGAGTTTAGTGGCAATCGTGCAAAGTAAACCCTTGGCAAAAGCGGTAAATAAGAATCCATTTCCTTTTAACTTTCAATGTGTGACGGACACTCCCACCACCTCTTTTTTATTCAGTGAAGACGGGGATCATTTCAAAGTAGAATTAATTCATCACAAAGGCACACTGTATGCGCCGTTTTCCAATCGATTAATTGTTCCAAACGATATGGGTGATTTAATTGATGCGGCTGAAGTGGCAAAAAATACGGGTGATGATATTGAAATGCGCTGGGCTAAAGCGGGTTGCAAGCGATTAAACAACGAAGTTTTTACCTGTGTAGGCGGCGGCGAAAGTCTGACGTCGGCCAAAAAGCAAATTAAGCCTTGGAGCATCAGTCGTACGCTGGTGACAACACAGAGCTCGACAGGTGAATCTAAAAAATACACGGTCAGCGTCAGCTATGACATTCAAGGAAAAAGCTACGACTATATGATGGACTATCAGCTAAACGAATGCGTAGTGACTCGCTAAATTAGCGGCCACCCTCTTCGGCTGGAATCAAAGTTTTATTTTTGGCATCCTGGGCTGTGGCCAATAAAACTAAAGCCGCAGCGGACAATGGTCGCTCGGGTAATTTAGAAAGTCCCAAAAACGCAGCTAATTTGGCATCGTCCATTTTGCCAAACCAATGCATTAAATCTGTAAAATAACCTTTGTACCAATCATTGGTGGGTAGCAAATCCAAGCCAAGCTGCGCGCGTGTGTATTTTCCCAGGGATGGCGTAAACTTATTACCATCGGTTACAAAAGCTCGCAAATCGTGCGAACTATTTTCTAGTTTGAATACATTAAACCAATCGCGAGCTTCCAGTATTTTTCCAGTCACGTTGTCAATCGTAACCCATCGATTGTCTTTGAGACGTACCATTGTTGCGACATGAAATTGCCAACTGATATTTCCAGAGCTCATTGGACCGACAGCCCAAATTTTTTTAATTGAATTTTGATCCACACCAAGTCTTAAGAGTAATAGTTCCATGTAGGCAGCTCGGCCAAAACAATAACCAATATTTGTTCCTTTTTGATCGTATTGGCGCATTCCATAGCTTGAAACAATAGGATGTTTTTCAATCGACTTTAAAAGAGCCAACACGATGTCTTCGTTTAAAAAATCCAGTCTTCGATCAGTAGGGTCGTCGGGATGGTACCCCTCAAGCAGTCGCAGGGTTTGATCATTTAATTCTTGCTTGATATCGCTAGTGCCTAACGAAGCAAGAATTTTTCCGTTCGCTTGAAGCGAATCGATAGTTCTATTGATGATCGTAAAGGAGGCATCGCCATTTTTTTGACCTGCCCGAACAAGGCTAGTTTCAGTATCTGAATATTTTAAAAGATCGAAAGGAACTATAGAGCCAAAATAGTTAGCCGCTATCGATTGCGCTGCCGAAGAATTGGGGCAAAACTCAAAATAGGCATCCGAGCTGAGTGAAAATGTCACAGCTAAAACCAGCGACAAAGCAAACCATTTTGATTTTTTCATTAGCGACCTCAACCGGCATCCTCTAGTTTTCGTGTTCAAAACGATTGCCCTTAAATCCAACCAGGATAGTCTGACAGAAATGGCAAAAGGATCGGCGTTTGAAACGTCGCCATGACCAAAATAGCCTTCTCCTTTGAAAGGTAGCGGTCACCAGGAAAACTATTAAAGATTTTTACGATTGTGCTTGGATCAAGGTCATTTAAAATCGCCGCATAGGTCAGAATTCCTGTAGATATATCATAGCCCGACTGCTTTTGGAGATCATAAATTCTATCGTGTACAAACTGAACATAGTCTATCGAACGACCGGACAACAAAACAGCTAAAGCCAAGCTAACTTTAGTTTCGGGGTACCTGGAACTGGCTGAATGATAGATTCTGCGAACCTCTTCCATTTTCTTCCCTGAGGCAACCTTTAAAAGTGTTAGATGGGCTGCGGTTAAATTGGATATATGAGCCCTTTCCGCTATGTGAACTGATCTATTTTCAGAAACAATCTCTTGAAATGAATGCTTAGAAACGGCCATTGCGTATGTCAAAACCGTGGCCGCTTCATTTCCAAACAGTTTAGTAAATTCATTTTGGAAATCGGAAACATCTTTCCCTAAAAGCCTTTCTGATAATCGAGCCATTGCAAAGTATTTTTTCTGATCTCCATATCCCGAAGACGATTCAGTGATTTTGCTCGAGTCACCAAACCGAATGGCAGAATAGGTATCAATGGCCGCCGTCAACAAATCTCGATCCGTATTAAAAAAAGATTCAAAAATTGGTGTGACCTTTTCTCTCGGAACTTTACTATAAATGGATAAGCATAATAACCGTTTAAGTCTTTCCGGTTTTGCATTTACTGAAGTCATGAAAAACAAGCTGACTATTAATAAACTCAATGATTGCAAAGTCATATTTCTTCCTCACCTTAGTTGTCATCCGATCTTGCTATTCTCTTGCCAACGGAGACTTGACCCACACTGTTTAAGACAGGAAAAGTGACGAGAAATTTTACAAAGGCCGTTTGTGGGCCTAATTGCGATGTCTCTCCTGATTATTTCATGATTTTTTCATGATTATTTCAAAAATTTCAAATGATTCTTTTATTTCAGTAGACCAAATCAAAAGGACCACCTTTCTCAAGCGCTTTTTGATAGGCAGGGCGGGCATGAATTCTTGTTAAAAACTCGTTTAACTTTTTGTGCTTGGTTTCAATATAGCCACGCGAGGCAGCGGCTTCGATTGGAAAACTCATTTGGATATCGGCTGCAGAGAACTGTTTGCCTGCGAACCAAATATCTTTTTGCAGCTCGGATTCCATATATTCAATGTGAACTCTTAGCTGAGGATTGACATAGCTGGAAAGAACTTTGTCAGCAAGGCCCACGATAATAGGCTTAATGAAAAAAGGTACAGGTTGCGTTTTAATTTTTGCAAACACTAAACTCAATAGCAATGGCGGCATCGCCGATCCTTCTGCATAGTGAAGCCAATAGTTGAATTTTAGGGACTCGGCTGTTTTAGGTTCCGGTTTCAATCGCCCATTGCTGTAGGTTTCCAATATGTACTCGATAATGACTGCTGATTCCGCAACCGTTTGTCCATTGTCGGTTATTACAGGCGACTTTCCCAGGGGATGGATCTGGCGCAGGGAATCTGGTGCCAGGCTTGTTTTAGGATCTCGCTGGTAAAGCTTTAATTCATAAGGGACGGCTAGTTCTTCAAGTAGCCAAAGAATGCGTTGGGATCGTGAGTTGTTTAAATGGTGCATTGTTAACATGGAAAGTCCTTTTGGAAATCGTATAGATTGCACCCTACCTTAGGCAAGCAAATGTCGCAATCGGCCGCAGCCTTTTTATTTTACAAACTGTTTGAAATATCCCATGAGATGTCATCAACTAGGCCAATATTTAGTTAGTTAAAAAGCAAAAACCCCCTTCTAGGCGTAGCGAGTTGAAAAATGAATCTATTTAAAATTTCCGCCATGTTTTTTTTATTCAGTTTGATTTGCAGGGCTGACAAGCCAGATCAAATCAATCGCTTTTTCTCAATATTTTCGCCCAATTGTTCCATTGTTGGTAGTCAAACTCGCGATGCTAAAAGCACTGTTGATAGTTTGGTTGAAACTCTAAAAGCGGCCGAAAAGGATCCCAGCTGTGGCGATTTGGCGAGCGCCGTTAACGAACTAAACTTAATAGCAAATCAAGTTCAATTTTTAGAGCAGCCCATAAACAGCAGCGAACGCACCCTGATGGGTTTAGAAAACAGAAAACGTGAACTATTTATAGTGCTATCCCAAAGTTTAAGCCCTTCGGAAACACAAACTATTCAGTCTGAAATTAAATCGCTACAGTTAGACATTGCAGAATACCGAGGCTATCAACAGGGCGATTTTCAAAATGAAAAATTCAACCGGAGATTGCTGGCCACTCAATCCCTGGTAGCGGCCACAAATTCTTTATTTAGTCGTATTAGTTCTAGTGAAAGTTGCTGGGTAAATCATCCAAGCTTACTTGAAAATGTTTCTGGACTTGGAATGGCCGTAGGGCAAGCCTTGTCAGTCGGTGCCAGAAGCCCTGAGACAGCTCTTTTTGTTGGCGCCGGTCTGAATTTGATCTCTAATATTGTCGGCTATTTTCACCGCAGAAAGACCGAAGCAAAATTAAATTTGTATATGTCTGGTGTGGAAGCGACGGCAATGACCTGCGCGTTGGAAACCCTGTCGAATCAATACTGTGGAGCCAAAGACTCGGAAGCCGCAATACAAATTGTGGCTCAGGCTTTGACTTCCAAAATGGATGACGATCCTGTTTGGGGAAGTATTCGATTGTTGGAACGCGAAGTTCCCAATATTACCGAATGGCTAGAAGTTGTGATGGCAGGTTCCAGCCCAAGCAGCGCAGCCAGCGCTAGGCAGCGGCAAGAAATTTACATGAAAGAAGAAAAACTAAAATCCACGTTGGATTTTGTACAGGGACTTTTGGCTGAAAAAAGAAAATTCATTGACTCGATAACAGATCCCCAGAAAAGGTGGATCGAAATTCGGTCGATGATATCAGAAATCACAAATAAAATTTTGCCAAGCAGCAGCTATTCAGGTCCTGATTCAGTTGCTAACCCGATGGGAAAAAGATTTTCGAAAGACAATGGGGCTTATTTTCTTTTGGGTTTTACAAATCCCCCGACATTAAATAGTAGCAATGGCACCTCAAATATTAAAAATCCAATTTTTTTTGATAGCTTCGATCCATTTTTAATTTTAGAGCAAGGCGTTTATAAGGCCCAAATTATGTCTGTAACCATTCAGTCCGTTTTAGATAATTTTAGGATGTGGCATAAAGACACTTATGAAGTCTTAATGGCCGAAAAAAGTCGGGTATTGATTGATGATCCCATTTTGGTGTTTGCAAAAGCTTACCCTAATTCCTTATCGGGATCTCAAAAAGGGTTATCGCCGCGGCATTCATTTATCAAAATTTTGGAGTTTTTGCGTTCGCAACAACAAACCAAATTTGCAACGCCCAGTTTGCAAATTATTTTGGTCGATACCATTAAGCGACTAGAACTCATAATTCAAAAAATCGATTCGGTAATGATCAGCAAAGCAGATCCAGAAGCTGCCCTCGACCAGATTTCAACAGCAGCCAAGCTTGATAAAGGTGTTGGCTTTTTGCGTGCTCGTATTGAGTTTTTTATTAAAACAATAGTCGAAGAGATGATTTTAGATTCAGCTGATAATGACCCCCAAAAAATTCAGCTGCTTGCAGCCAGTGATATTCTGCAGTACCTAAAACAATTTTCTGGTTCACAGAGTCTACAAAAAATGATGGATGACGCAAAAAATGCGCAAAGTATTACATCGTCTACGATGCTGCAATTTATGGATACTTTCAACGAGCCTATGTCGAGCGCAATTGACTATTACGATCAGCTTATAAGAAAATTTGGCGAAGACAGTTCTGGTGCGCACACCCGATCTAAAACCATTTTATGTTTGAATTTAGTGACGATGCCGCAAACGAACGCTGTGGTGTCATTTTCAAGCTGTATGGGGCTGCAGATGCAGTCTGTATTTCCAAATGGACCGGCGTCATTGGTTATTCAAAAAGATACCATGTCGTTACCATTTAAAGATCGTGTTTGCCATTATCGAGATTTTCATAGACGAAATGCTGTTTTTAACAGCCTACTTGAAGAGGGAAATGTGGTAGAAGTCACAAAAGCTACCGAATTGCACCCAACACCAGTTAAGTTGCCAACCTATGAAACTCCAGTTGTTGCTGAAAGTTGCAAAACGTCTGAAGCCTGGAAAACGGATGGCAATTCCTATTGCGAAAAAGATTGGTGGACGGGTTGTGATCGAAGCTATGCGACCTCATGTGAACCAATCAAAAAGCGATCGGGCTTGTTTCGCTTTTTTGGATCCTAAAATCCGGGTAGTTCGAGTATGTATTATTTTTTAAGGCAAAATTTATTTCAAAATTTAAATATGATAGATTTTGTTCCACCAGTTGAAATTGAATCCGTTTCTGCTTGGGTTGAAGGACGCACTTTGGTAATGCCCTCTAGACCATTGGTTTGCACCCTGTTGCCTGAATACGGAAGTCAATTTCCTGATTTTTTTGATACAACTTTGCCCGTAATGTCAAATCGCCTAATTCGGGATTTACAAAATCTTGGAGTTAGTAATTTAGAGCAGTGCTCAATAATCTTTAGGAATGTAGAAACCAGCGAAGAATACAATGATCATTCCTTAGTTAATTTTATAGGGACCTATGATGCAATTGATCTGGCAAAGACTAAACATAGAAAAAGATTTAATAAGCCTTATTTCGAAGGACCTATTTATTTGGATCCCAAGAAAATCGGTCCTCTTGAAGCATTTCGATTAAGTTGTGGGCCAACTCAATTAGTGGTGTCCGAACGGATTGCCACAGAGTTAAAGAAAGGTAACTATAGGGCCCTTTCTATTCAAAAAACAGAGGACTATAATTAAATGAAATCAACCTTGGTTATTGAAACCACTGATAAAAAACTCATTCAAGGTCAAATTAGAAATTGTCTAAAACCAAGATCTTTTGTTGGATTTCGTGCTGAAATGGGTGCAGGAAAGACGACGTTAATTGCCAGTTTATTAAAAGATCAAAAGGTAAATGTATCCTCGCCAACGTTTTCTCTTTATAATGTCTATGCTGCTTTTGGAATAGATATAGTGCATGCGGATTTGTATCGTTTAAAAAATTCTGAAGAGATCGAGTCTTCGGGTTTTTGGGATTTATTTGGAAATCCTAATTCAGCTATTCTTACGGAATGGGTGGATCGAATTGATTTGGCCGATATTCCTTTGGATTGGGATATCTGGCTTGTCACACTTGAAGTTTCCTCAAAAGGCGAGCGAACAATTTCACTATTGAAAATCAATCGATAAAAATTATCTACTGACCCGCCGCCAGGGCAGTTGGGTCGAGTACTGTGCGCGTGACATAGTCTGGATCTTGGCAATTGATTGAATTTAAATTTAATACACAGACTCGAGATAGTTTAGGATTATTTGGTTCTTTGGTAGATTTCGGTTTTCCAAGTGATAAAAGTTCAGCCGCATCTTGGGTCATAAAATTCTTTTGCTGAGTCTCTAACAAAGAATCCCAGGCAGCAGGGGTCAGGCTGATTGTGATTTCATTTTTAGCTTTCATTGCAGAAAATGTTCCTTTTTGAATTACAAAGTCATAAGTCGATGTTGCTTCTTTTTCCGAAATCATAAGTTGTCCGGTTTTGTTCGGCTTCATTGTAAAATTAAAACTGTATTTAATGCCCATTTTAGAAATGTTTTCGAGTGGCACCTGACGAGAAATCATTTCCTTGTCTGGCGGTTGAGCACTAACTACGAGGGCTCCGGAGGCCTCTGTAATTGCATATGAAATGATATTGTCTTTGTCAGGAGGAACTTCGCTGACCCCGGAAAACGAAATGGATTTTGACTCGACTGAAAAACTAAAACGGCTTAGTGCGTATATTTTAGTTCTTTCATCGTCTTTTAGTTTTTTATTTTCAACCACGCTAAAAAGAGCCAAAGTAGCCTCTGAGCCAGGGAATGAGGTGGCTATTTGTTCAATTAAAATTTTTACCAATGATGAATTCAGGTCCGACGGGATTTCTAAATCTTTTTTACATAAATCTTTTATTTTCAATTTAAGACCCTGCACGTCAAGGGCATTACTTATTTTTTGATTCTTCGCTTTGGCACCTGTGAGTGCATTTGTAGTTTGATCGCGAAAACATTTTTCAATAGCTAGGGTGTCTTCAATTTTTGAAGTTGTTCTCAGCGGCGGTTTGGCTGTGGCAGCATCGGCACGAGTTGTATCGGCAGGGCCGCTAACAAGCTTAGATGGAGCCCCAGGAACTGGGATTGCCGAGTCGCCGGCATTGGCTGCCGGCGTAGGATCTGATTTCGTCGTATCACTTGGGGGCGGCGTTAAATCACCCGGTGCTATTCGATCGCTATCAGTCGCTTTCTGTGATGGTTCTTGTGCTTTTGCAGCGGCCTTGGATTTATCGTCAGCTAGGTCCTTTTCAATTTTGATTTCTTTCTTTTTTTCTGGTGCAACAGGGGTGCTTTTCTTCGCACAGGCACCTTGTAATGTAATAACAGCCAAAGACAGGCACAGGTATTTAAAAATTCGCTTCATTGTTGGAGTCTCCAGGAATTGCTTACGAATAATTGGTATTTCAATAATCGTGTCAAAGAATGGTTGCGATAGGTCAAATCAACAGAATCCTAAGCTATTTAAAGGGTCGGAGCGAGGCTGAACGCTCAGTTTTTTAGTCTGGTGACTAGATGTTAGACATCCCCAATTGGGCAAAGTGAAATTAAGAATTATGTAAAATTTCGTCCCGAGTTAGGCCGGTAATCAATTGCATCTGATTTAGCATATAAAACAATATCGAGCCTAGAGAAAGCATCGAAGGTATTAGTATTACCATAAATGACCAGGTCGTCATTTGTGCTAGTTGGCTATTCAATACTTCAGCATGCTGTTCTTCACCCAATGCTTGGTCAATTGGCACGAAGATGTGGTAGGCCAGGGTGAAATTCAAAATGGCACTGATTACAAAAGAAAAAGAAAGTAAAATAGTTCCTTTTTTTAGTAAAGCCTCGAATTCTTTCTGTGTGTTTTTTAATGCAATACTATTTAGAATACTATCCATTCGAAAAAGTTGTGGATTTAAAAACAATGTTTTTACAAAAGGAGATTTTGTGAAGGCCGAAAATAAAACAAATAATCCTACTAATATTGGAAACGAAGCTTCTTTTACAGCAAACCATATTCCTTCTAGTTTAAGTAATGCAAAACTTCCTGTAACTGCAACATGAACCGTGCCCAAAATAGATATATAATTGGCTTTACGCTGCTTGATATAATCATAAATCCCATAGAGAATTGGAAAGGAAAGAGCTAAAATAACTACCGCTCGTGGGCCGACAAATTTGCCCGCTTTGTGAAGCACAAAAATCGGAATGACAATATTAAAGATTATATTAAGCAGTGGGTGGTCACGCTGGGCTGGCGCCACTTTAGGTGTTTCATTTTCCATGGGCCTATCATCGAAAAAAATCTCGATTTTAGCAAGAAAACTTTCAAGAGAAAGCATTAAAAAGGAATTTTAGCGGAAAATGTACTCCAGATTTAATAATACGGACTTAAGTAAATACTATATGGTCCTTTCAAAATGGGAACGTTGTTTTACTTGTTACACAAAACTAATATTTGATATTGATGGCTAAAATAAGTCGTTAAATCTTAGGTGAAATGAAAACTTAATACCTGTGTCCAGGCGACAACAGCGCAATCAAAAGTTAATCTAAATTAATGAAATCTATTATTATTTTGGTATTTGCCTATGTAAGTATTTTAGAAGCGAGTTCTAGTGCCCTTACTAAAAGTGAAGCCTATGCGACACTAAAATCCCAGGGCTTCAAGTGGAAACTTACGGAAACAATGCCTCTGGATGCCGAAGCAAAAACTGAAGAAGCAAATTCTGAATTTAATCCTCGTATTCAGCTTGGATTAAGGCAATACGTTGCGCGCATTAATCCCATACAATTTGGGGGCGTCAATTCTGAAACAATTGACACAGTTGGTTTTGGAACAACGGCTGTCGAGTTAAGCTGGGCTTTGATTGATCCGATTTCAAAAGCTAAATTGCTATCCGCAAGTGCTAACGAAAAAATGACGGCCGCACAAACCAAACATTTTCAAAATGAACTGACTGCGTTGATGCTAATCCAATACCTAAATGTTCAAAGACTCGGGCAACAAGTGGCATTGTTGGATGCCAATATTGAAAAAAGCCATTTAATCCTCAAACTTGTGTCGGCCCGAAAGACAGTCGGGGCAGGAATTCCTTTAGATGTCTCGCGAGCAAAAAATCTGGTTCAGTTGGATCAATTAAAAAAGATTGCAATCTATACGAAATATACAAAAGCAAGACATGAATTGGCTACTACATTGGGAATAGAAAAATTAATTAAAGAGCCAACTCCCCTGAAAGCAAATTTTTTCGAGGTTTTGAATATCGAAAAATTTCTGTCTCAAACTATCGAACATCGACACGACCTAAAGGCTGCTGAAACGGCTTTGGATGCAGCTAATGGGGCGGAAGAAGAATCTAAAAAATTACTTTTTCCTAAATTGAATTTGTTAGCCGAAGTCGGAACTACGCAAGCTACTTTTATTGGATTGCCGCCAAAAAACATGAATGGTTTTGTGGGCATTTCCTTTTCCGTGCCACTAGAATCGGGTGGTTTAATCCAAGCAAAGCGCAAAGAAGCGGCGCTGTTGCATGCAAAAGCGAGTTTGCAAATTAAACAAACCCGAGCCGAGATAATTTCCCAGGCTCGGGAAGCGCTTGAACAGGTTTTGGCAGCGAATGAAGCCGTCAAAGCTTCCGGTGATTACTTAAAAACAGCAGAAGATGAAGAAAAATATGCGGAACAAAAATACAGGGCCGGCTCGAGCAATATTTTAGATTTAACGTCGGCCCACACAAATCTTGCGACGGCACGTGATACGCGCACTGAGAATATTTTTAATTACGAAGCCGCTAAAGTTAACTATTTTAGGACTATCGGAGATTTTTCAGACTATTTTTCTACCGAAAAGGGAGAGTAACGTGGCAACGACAAATCAAAATATAATTGAGTTTAAGAGTTTACCATTTATTATGAAAGTTACAATTGTCGGATCCTTTTCGATCGCTTTGGGTCTTTCGATCTATTGGTTTATTTGGAACCAAAGGTACATTTCCACAGAAAATGCCTATGTAGAAACCGACCTATCTCCTGTGAACTCGCGAATGATGGGTTTTATTAAAGAAATATCGGTAACAGAAAATGCTGCTGTGCTAAAAGGTGAACCCTTGCTTAAGTTTGATGATGTCGATTCAAAACTCGAGCTTTCTTTTAAACAAGCCAAGTTAGCAAAAGCCAAAGCGGATGCAAAGAGAGCGGACACCTTGCACCAGCAGCACGCACTTTCAGATTCAGACTATGAAATGGCACAAGCAACTCTAGCCGGGATAAATGCCGAGGTAGAAGGCGGATTGCTAAAGCTAAAATTTACCGAAATCATTTCACCGATTGATGGGATCATTGCCAAGCGGTCCGCACAAGTCGGTCAGTTTGTTCAGCCGGGTCAGAGTCTATTTGTAGTGGTTCCAACGGACCATGCCTGGATCAAAGCAAACTTTAAAGAAACCCAAATTCGTTTAATAAAGCCACATCAAAAAGTGGAAATTAAAGTCGACTCATACCCTAATGAAACATGGGAAGGGGAAATAGAACATGTTTACCCAAGTTCTGTGGCTTCATTGAGTTTATTACCTCCGGAAAATGCAACCGGCAATTTTACTAAGGTAGTCCAGCGTTTTCCGGTCAGAATTACCTTCAAACAAAAAGAAGGAATGCCTTTAATGCCTGGTATGTCGGTTGAAGTGATAGTGAGAGTCAATTAATGCCAGGTACTAGTGCTCAGGCTGAACGTATGACGATAAAAGAATGGGTCGCCGTTCTTGGCGGGGCTTTGGGCGCTTTTATGGCGATTTTGGATATTCAAGTAACCAATGCTAGTATTCGTGAAATTTCAGGAGCCTTAAATTTGGAAGTTGCCGAGAGCGGTTGGATTTCGACCGCTTACCTGATGGCGGAAATTATTGTTATACCTCTTACTGGATTTCTATCCGTAGTTTTTGGTCTAAGAAAATATTTGATTATAAATTGCATTGGCTTTTTAGTGGCCTCGATATTTTGTGGCCTATCTTGGAATATTGAATCGATGATTTTTTTTCGTGCCATTCAAGGCTTCACAGGTGGAACACTCATTCCACTTTCCTTTCAATTGATTCTGAGCTTAATGCCGGAAAAACAAAAACCACTGGGACTCACATTATTTGGGTTGACCGTTACATTAGCTCCTACATTGGGTCCTACTCTTGGTGGCTGGCTGACGGATGCGTATGGCTGGCGATTTATTTTCTTTATCAACATAGTGCCCGGTTTAATTATGCTATCGGCAATGAGGTACGGATTACCTAAGACACCCATGAATATTAGTAAATTAAAAGATTTCGATATCTTTTCAATCGCCACATTGGCAATTGGGCTTGGGACTTTAACGTATTTCTTAGAGGAAGGATCAAAAGAAGAGTGGTTTGAAAGCCAGAATATGCAAATCTGTTTTATTGTGATGATTTTGATGTTGCCACTCTTTGTTGCGCGGCAACTGACAATAGAAAAACCGTTGTTACACCTTCGGCTTTTGGGAGAGAGAAATTTTGCTTTAGGAACATTTGTCACAGCATTGGCTGGTTGTGCTTTGTTTAGTGGTATCTACGGCCTGTCCCTATATTTGGGCCAAGTTCAAGATTACACGGCGGCCCAAATTGGCAAAGTTTTAATGTGGGTCGGCCTGCCTCAGCTTGCGGTCATGCCCTTGCTTCCGTGGTTGATGAGAAAAGTAGATTTAAGAATTTTGGCATGTGTTGGACTATTGATTTTTGCATGGTCCAATCATTTAAATTCAGGATTGGACCTAAACTACGCAGGTCACCAGTTTGAATTTTCATTAATTATCCGAGCGCTAGGGCAACCCATGTTTATCATTCCACTATCGGTTATGGCCATGGCCGGAATTAAAAAAGAAGACTCTGGGGATGCCTCTTCAATTTTCAATGTAATGAGAAATCTGGGCGCTTCAATTGGAATTGCGATGACCAGTACGATGCTTGTCGAAAGGCAGGGGGTTCACTTTAGTCGATTCATCGAAATAGTGAGTGGCGCAGATTATCGTGTTTTTGAAACGCTGATAACAGTAGAAAATAAATATAAATCGCTTGGCTTGGACGGTGCGACAGCTCGAATTACGGCAATTCATAAAATGCTTCAGGTTCCACTGCGGGATTCAATTATCCAGGCGTTTAGCGACAATTTTGTAGTCTTAACTTTTATTTTGTTAATATGCGTGCTAGCTGTCGCGTTTATGAGAAAAACAAAACCAATGGGTGGCTCTTTTGGTGGTGGTCACTAGACCTGCTATTTGCAAGTTACGGCTGACTCGTCTTGAACTGAATTGGCCGGTGCGCGAGTCACGTTTTCTGAATGATTGGCCCACAAAAACTGGGTATCAAAATTTTCAATTGATTTAAGTTGGAGATAGAATTCCTTACTGCTGGCATCGGCGACATCCGATTCACTGGAAAAGCTATTGTGCGAAAACAATAGGCCTACTAAAAATATTAATTTTTTCACATCAACCTCGCCTATACTATCGGCTAGTTTTGTATTGTTCTTAACGGCTTGAAGTCTTTACAAATGCATTTCGTGAAATTTCAAAAATAAATTCTCGATTTGAGACTGTTCTAAAGTGGAATTTTGTTCCCAGTCGTAAGGGAAACTGTCGTATTAAGCAGATAAAATCAATAGACATTGCTGGTTTGTAAAGCTGTAATCTTAGCAAACACCTTTAGGAGGATTCCTTGAATTCAAGAATTGTTACCATCAGTTTGATTGCTGTTACTATGTTTGCATTTGCCTGTTCGAAAAAAACGTCTGATCCGACGACGGCGTCCAGTTCTGAGGATTCGTCTTCAAGTGGTTTGGCTGCAAGCGCAGTGGGCGGCGCGGTTTCTTCAAGTGATTCCTCTGGCACTGTGACTATGAATGTGAAGAATCCAAATATTTGGACCGTGCTCATACTTCAAGAACCGGCGTGGGCCGCCACTTCGTGCCCGAAAATTACTACCGCAAGTGGGTCAGGTTGTACGAATTCTGGAAACAATGTGGATCTCACATATTCTAGTTGCAGCTTTGGTGCGGCGGCAGCTTCGTGGACTGGCACTCTTGAAGTGTCACTTTCAACAGGTGCACAAGTTACCTGTGGAACATTTCCAACTGTGAGTACGCTAAACGGCTCAGTGCAACGTCAATTTGTATCCAGCGCTGGGGTTCCAGGGTCAGCGACGCGCGCAACATCTAGAGGCACAACAGTGTACATCGACCATGCGACGGCCAACTTGGGAAATTTTGACAATCAAACAATCGCTGCTAATATTGGAACTGGATATGGGACTAAAGTTACATTCAACGGTTCGGGTGCGCGAACCGCGGTGCAAGTTCGTCAGCGACTTTATGTAACGGGTGGTTTTGATCATTCAATTGATGGTTCGATTACTTTGAGTGAGTCGGGAACGACTCGAACAGCAAGCGGCACTATTAAAGTTTATCACAACAAAGCAAAAGTTCTGGGCACCTCGACGTTTACCGATGTTAAATACAATAACACAAGTTGTATTCCCGTTAGCGGATCTATTTCAACGGCTTTTACAGCTGGTGCGAATGTAAGTACTAATGCACTTGGAACAGCATTGGTTGGCAAAACAGAGACTTTGACTTTTAATTCGGATGGCACTGGAACCTATGTGGATGCAACGGGCGCATCGACGACAGTTGAACTGACTCATTGTTACTAAATATTAAAAAACGCAAGCGACTGCAAAACAAGAGGGAGTTATCTCTCCCTCTTAAACTAAAATTTATTTTACGTTTATAATTCCCGTAATCATATCCATTCCGCAGGCAAAACGAATTTCGCCCTTGTCGAGTTTTCCAAGTTCAACGGAAACTTCTTTGTTCAAAGGAAGGTCCTTTTTAATTTTCTTTGAAGGAATATTAATTTGAGTGGCACAGGTTGAATCTGTTTTTCTAGTGATTTTCAACGTCACAGATTTACCGGCGGCAACATCCACCATATTCGGCTGAAAGCCTTTTTCTGTGACTATCAAATTTACTATCCCGACACTTGCTTTGTCGGCTTTGTCAGCGGCCTGACTGCCCACAGTTGCAAAACATAAAGCTAATAATAATAGTGTTCGTTTCATTCTCATCTCCTTTTTTATTTGTTAAAGTAGTTCTTTCCAATTAATTTTTAAATACGAATGGGCTTTCCAGATAAAATAAATCACTGGATAAATCAGTAACTCTAGTAGAAATGAAGTTAAAAGGCCGCCAATCATCGGGGCTGCAATTCGCTTCATGACATCTGCACCCGCACCTACGGACCACATGATCGGAACTAGGCCCATAAAAAGGGCTGCCACGGTCATAAGTTTGGGACGAACTCGATGAACGGCGCCTTCAATTACCGCCGCCTTAAGATCTACAAGGGTCGTCATCTGGTCACGCCTTACATGATCTTCAAAAGAGAGATCTAAATACATAAGCATAAAAACGCCCGTTTCGGCATCAAGCCCCAATAAGGCGATCATACCAACCCAGGCAGCGATGGACAAGTTGTAGCCCAAGAAAAACAATATCCAGACCGCACCGATTATTGAAAAGGGGACAGCTAAAAGAACGATGCTGGTTTTAATCCAGGACTTTGTATTGAAAAAAAGTAGAAAAATAATCAAAATCAAAGTGAGCGGAATCACTACTTTCAATCGTTCCTTCACACGTTCCATGTTTTCGAATTGGCCGCTCCATGAAATTAGGTAGCCCTCTGGAAGTTTAATTTTTTCGGCAACAATGGCTTTAGCTTTTTCAACATAGGACCCTATGTCAACTTGCCGAGGATCAATATCAATATAAACATAGCCAACCAGTGATGCATTTTCATCTCGAATCATGCTTGGGCCATCATTGAATTGAATTTTAGCGATGGCGCTCAAAGGGATTTGCGAACCAGTGGGCGATGTAATTAAAACTCGTTTAATAGATTCAATGTCCTGACGAAAACTCGGTGCAAGCCTAACTTGAATGGGGTAACGCTCGCGGCTCGCTAATATTTGAGAAACATTTTCGCCGCCAACAGCTGTCATCGCTTGGTCTTGCGCGTCCTTAAGCGAGAGTCCGTAGGATTTTAGTTTCTCGCGATCAAATTCAATATCTAGAAAATTGCCACTTGCAATTCGTTCAGCTATAACAGCGCGGGTACCTGCGATGGTTTTAATTTCTTTTTCAATAGTTTCGCCAATTGATTGAATCGTTTTTAAATCAGGACCAAATATTTTTATACCAATCGGGCTTCGTATTCCTGTCGATAGCATGTCGATTCGATTTTTAATGGGCATGGTCCAAATATTGGGCATTCCTAAAAATCCGAGCTTTTCATTCATTTCATCGATCAAGCTTTCTTCGCTTATAGTGTCTGGCCAAATTCTATTGAACGGGGATTTCATAAATTTGGGCAAGAAGGAATACCAGCGATCGATTTTTCTCCATTCAGTTTTATCTTTTAGAACAATGGTCGTTTCAAACATACTTAAGGGTGCCGTGTCTGTGGATGTTTCTGCGCGACCGGCTTTTCCAAATACAGTCTCAACTTCTGGAAATGATTTTAAGAGCTGATCTTGTTTTGTTAAAATACGCTGTGCTTCACTGACTGAAATTCCAGGCAGGGCGGTTGGCATGTACAGAAGACTACCTTCATGAAGCGTTGGCATAAATTCTGAGCCCAGGCTAAGAAAACCAGGGACAATGGAGAGCATGGCAATCAAAGTAACAATAATGGTGTTTAGTTTGTGCTCTAGCACCCAATTAATTGCTGGTGTATAAATTTTAAAAATTCGTTTAGAAATCGGATGTCTTTTTTCCGAGTAATAGGTTCCAACAAAAAGCGAATCGCCAAGTTTGTTTAGCCATTTGCTTTTTGAATTAAACTTATCAGCTCTTGCAAAAAGCATTCTGATCGCTGGATCCAAAGTAACTGCTAAGATGGCAGCAATCGCCATAGTTAAATTTTTTGACAAAGCCAGTGGCCGAAATAGGCGGCCTTCTTGATCCACTAGAGTAAAGATAGGAATAAAGGCAACGGCAATAACTAACAGCGAGAAAAATACTGACGGTCCAACCTCTGTCAAAGCTTCCAGGCGCACTTTGAAGAAATCTTCTTTTCTGCCCGTTTCGTCCCAGTGTTGAATTTTTCTATAGGCATTTTCAACTTCAACAATGGCGCCATCAACAAGAACTCCAATTGAGATAGCAATTCCTGATAGTGACATAATATTTGAACTTTGCCCCAAAAAATAAAGAGGAATAAAAGCTAACAGCACAGAAATGGGAATCGTAACTATGGGAACGATCGCAGAGGGAACGTGCCACAAGAAAAGCAAAATAATGAGACTTACAATAATAAGTTCTTCTAACAGTGTCCCACGAAGAGTTTCAATGGCTCGATCAATTAAATCAGACCGGTCATAGGAAGTTGATATTTTCACACCGTCTGGAAGGGCTTTTTGAATGTCTTTAATTTTATCTTTAACTCTTTGGATAACGGCGGGCGCGTCTTCCCCTTGGCGCATTACAATTATTCCACCAACCGTATCGCCAAGACCATTGTAATCTGTGATTCCCCGGCGCATTTCTGGGCCGACTGACACACTGGCCACCTGTTTTACCAAAATAGGGGCGCGGCTTCTTGGGTTGTAAATGACGACGGCATTTTCGATATCTTCTACTTTATCAACCAAACCGCGACTGCGCACCATGGCCTCGGTTCCAGAGAATTCAATTGTGCGGCCTCCATTTTCTTGATTCGAATTTTTTACCGCGTCCATAACTTGATTCATGGTAACTTGAAAAAGCTGAAGTTTAGTTGGATTCACTTTGATTTGATATTGTTTTACAAATCCACCAATGGCGGCCACTTCAGAAACACCTTGCACAGATTGAAGCTGAAAACGAATAAGCCAATCCTGCATAGATCTTAAATCGGCCGAATTGAATCGTCCTGATTCGTCTTGTAAAACATACTGGTAAATCCAGCCAACACTTGTTGCATCTGGGCCTATTTCAGTTTTTACACCTGGCGGGATTTGCGAATTGATTCGGTTTAAGCTTTCTAATACACGACTTCGGGCCCAGTACAAATCAACACCGTCTTCAAAAATCACATACACATAAGAAAATCCATAATCTGAAAATCCACGAACAGATTTTACCTTTGGTGATCCAAGCATCGAGGAAACAATTGGGTATGTGACTTGGTTTTCCATAATATCTGGAGATCTATCCCATTTCGAATAAATTATAACTTGAGTATCGGAAAGATCGGGAATGGCATCAAGCGGAATCTTTTTAAGCGAATAAACGCCAATGAACAAGAGTACCGCTGTTAGAATTATTACAAAAAAACGGTTATGAGCCGAAAACTCTATCAGTTTTTTAATCATTGGCCCCTCTGATTTTTGATTCAGAGTCGATTAGAAAATTGGGACCAGAGCTAATCAGATCATTTTCAGTTAATCCATTTAAAACCTCATAAAAACCTTCAGTTTTTATTCCCAATTTTACTTTTTTTGGGTTTAGTTTATTTGAATCTCCAAATAAATAAACAAGATCACCATTGCCCGTGTGCAACACTGAACTTTCTGGAATCGCCAATCTATCTTCAAGTTCCACTTGAATGACTCCGCTAAAGCTTGTTTCTGACAAAAGACCTTTTGGTGGTTTATCAAAACTACCAATGACTCGGATCGTTCGGCTGGTCGGGTCAACTATAGAATCGACAGACGTTATAGTTCCTACAATTTCTTCTTCTGATGAAATGCTACTTGTTCCTTTAAATTTTAGTTTCGAGTGAACGTAGTGCAAATCATTTTCATACACCTGGAAGGCAACTGATGTCGGCGAAATGACTCGGCCTGAAACAGGAATCTTTGCATTTAATGTCATTTTTTCTACTTTGGATTTTTGAATTCCTAACAATTCCAATTGACTCTCTGGTACATTTAAATTTGAACGTTTGTCGCCTTCAGAATTTTGAGCGGCTTGCGATTTTGTGGTTTCTTTTATTTTTACTAGCTTCATATGGCAAATTGGACATTCACCATCATGATCTAAATGAATTTGAGGATGCATAGGGCAGGTCCAATAGGAACTAGCTTCCAATTTTGCAACAACTGTTTTTGAAGCATCTGATTTATTAAAAAACGTTTTAGCAGTCCACAAGGCAATGGACGCAATTAGTATCACAGCAAAAATCCATTTTTGTTTATTCATTTTGAGCACCTTTCACTTGGGCTACAGACATATTTTTCTAAACTTGAAACGGCCAATTCATAATCCAATCTTAATTCTAAAGATTTAAGTTTCAAATCGGGAAACGCTTCCATAGTTTCCCGGTGATCTTGAATTGTTTCCATATCTCGAGGGGCCAGATTATGAACTAGTTTCATGCGCTTTTCAGCCCGAGGTATAAGATTGTTTTTCAAATTGTCGATTTGTCTTTTTAATGATTCAGCCCTGCTTAGTAAAATAGATTTATCTGAATCAATAAGTCTTCTTTGTTTTTCAAATTCAAATTCACCGGCAAGCCTTGATTTGGAAGCGCTGTTTGAGGCGGACTTGGGTTCCCAGAAAAACACAAACGGCAAAGAAATTCCAACCAACAATTCGTTGTATTTGCTGGACGTGCCGGTGGCCGCCATTTCTTTGTATCGTATATTCAAATCAGGAAACCAAGATGATTTTGCTTCGGATTCTCTCTCTTTTAAGCTTTCTAGCTCAAACTCGAGCGCTTTGATTTGATGGCTTTTTTCATTAGGATTAATTTTTGGAAGCAAAGAAAGTGTCGGTTCTAGCGTTTCTAGTGAAAAGTGCAAAGGATCGACATTGATAAATAGTGCAGCCTCAATTTGTTTTTCATGAACGACTTGCCTTGCCGATTCGATCTCATTTTCTAACAGATCCAATTCTGATTCTGCCTTCAACACATGAATGGCTGCAAAACTGTCAGATCTGGCCACAGACTTAGACAATTTAATATGATCTTTCAAAACCACTTTTTTTTCTGAAAGAACATCCAGTCGTTGTTGGCTTTGCCAAACTGTTAAATAAATATATTTTCCGCGTGCAAGAGTTTGGCTTTGTGAACCGAGCCTATTTTCTTGTTCCATTTGGGCTTCCAGTTTTCTAGCAGAATGATCTTTAGAAAGTTTTGTAGGAAAGGGAATGGTTTGGCTGATCTCAAAGCCGCTAGCCGTGCTGCCAGGATTTTCTCTAAATTGCGTAATCCCTACCATCGGTGGTGGTATATTCACCCCGATAGACTTTGAATCGGCGGCCTCGGATTTTGCGTTGTCTATCTTAAGGTCTAGGTTTTCAGTTGTTGCTTTGGATAAAAAATCTTCAAGAGTCATGGTTTCTGCAAAAGCAGTAGGGAAGGCAAGCAAAATAGAAAAATACAAAATCGTTTTCATACTTCTATTACGAAGGTAAAGTATATTTTGTGACAAGAATTTAAATTGAATACTAAGTTTATGATTATATGCGGTATTTTAAACAAACAAAAATAAGTTGTCACAAACTAGTATTTGAGTTCGTAATAGATCATAGGAGCCGTATGAGTCTAGAGGGTTTAACTGACGAAGAATTGATGGTTATGTATCAAAACGGGTCAGAATCCGCATTTGAAGTTTTATACCATCGTCACTCAACGAAGGTGTTTGGCTTTTTAAAAAGCCGCATTCAGATTAGTGAGAAAGTTCCTGATATTTATCAGGAGGTTTTTATCAAAATGCATAAATCCAAACACTTATATAATAAAACTTTACCTGTGCTTCCGTGGATTTTTACTATTACTAAATCAGTAATGTTAGACAGCTTAAAAACTGACAAGAGTTCAAAAATTATTGATGGCTTCGACTTGGATCAAATTCCAGCTCCTGTTGGCGCAGGATCCGCTCAGCTGAATGAGGCAGACATTTTGATTCGAAAATTGAGTGGCAATCAAAAGCGTGCGATGCAGATGCGCTTTATAAATGATAAAACTTTTGAAGAAATAGCGGACAGTTTAAAAACTTCGCCAGGCAATGTTCGGCAGCTTATCACTCGCGGAGTCAAACGGTTGAAAGAACTTTTAGGCGATAGGGAGACTCAATGAAAGATCAAGTGAATCAAAAATGGCTTGAGGATTATGAAAATTTTCTTCAGAGCAGCTCTAGATTTGAGATACCAAAGGAAGTTAAAGAGAGAGCCTTTAACAGTGTATTAAAACTATTAAATCCAAGCCCTTTAACGGTTTTTCTTAAAATTTTTGGAATTCATACGGGCGTTGGGTATTTGTCTTTGTCAGTTTGTCATCAATTTGGAATGAACCCTTTTAACACCGAACGATCTCTTGCCGACTGGATGATGAGGGTCTGGGGGCACCAAGTCTGTATGATAGGTTGCGGAATTTTATTTGTCGGGATCAGTTTAATAGCAGCTGGCTATTTTTTAACTATCGAGGAAATTAAAGCGCTCAAGCGTACTGAACTGCTTCAGACTTTATCTTTGGGATTGATTTCACTTGGACTATTTGCTGCGTTTGGAGCTGAACTTGCATTTGGAATATCAGTGCTTTGGCTCCTAGGTGGCCTTATCGGAGGATTTTTTGCGACTCAAGCGATGTGGCGTATAAAACGTGCCACCTTTTGAGTCGAAATCGCTTAAAAATTATAGTTGAGTCCAGCGACGCGTTTTTGCCTTAGTGAGTGAAACAATCCACATTTTTCCATTGCCACCTTTTTTTTGGGACCCAGGTTTAAACAATTTGGCCGACTGGCTCGGTGAGGGCCGTTTAGCTTTTTTAGTATCTAACTTTGCTCGTGTTGGTTTTTGTAATCGAGTAGAATTAACAGGAAATATCTTCTTTAACGTTGGGTCATTAAAAAATTTATGGAACTCAATTTGTCGTTCGCGACTAAAACGATCCCACCATTTTCGGCTGAGGACTCGATAAGGGGGGCCGCCTTTAACTTTAAATAGCGTCGGCAATTTATGAAGTTTTTGCCATATTCGCCTGGTAGTGCCTTCCGGCACGGGGTTATCTTGGTGTTCTTTTTTCAAGAGGCCGCGATAGATTTTCTGCCACTTTCTATTTGCAACTTTCTGTGCTTTAGCTTTCTTTTCGGTTAAAAGTAGCCGAGTGTTTTTCTTTATTTTTATACCCCAGCTGTGTTTACCCTTTTTCGATTTAGCTGCGACAAAACCTTGGGGAATTTTCAAGTTGTTTTGTTTTTTTATTTCGATTTTTGGCACTATTCCAATCTCCTCAGTGAGAGTATCCAGGTGTCTGAATGGCAATGTCAATAAGCTGGATTGGCTATAAGTCGAGTCAAGCAAGGCGCCTTTTGTTTATATTAAATTAAGTAAATCAGTAAATCTAAAAATGAAAATTCCGAAAGAAGAATTATGCTATTAATTTTCTTTTTATCTTTGATCCTCGGATTGATGACTAATTATCCAGTTCATGCGCTGAAAGAGCCACCATCGCCGAACTATGAAGCCTTTGTAAATACCGAAGACGGTCAATACGTGACGGTCTTCAATAAAAAAGGTTTAAATTGGAATACCTGTACAAAAACCGTCGACCCCATAACCAAAGAAGATATTTGTTCTGAGGCCGTGGCTTGGCTAGCACGTGATGTAACCAAAATTACTGTTATTGGGGATCCGGAAACGGCGATGGTCAAAGATCCGATAACGGGGGAAATGCAAGAAGAGACCTATATAAAAGTTCGCGTTCTGTATTCTCGAAGAGGCAAGAATGGTTGGGAGCTGAACACGTCAGAAGGCTATGTTGAAAAATACAATCTGTCTTTGACTCCTTCTAAAACTTTTTTTGGCGTAAGTAAAAAAAATGATACAACTTTGCCGGGTAACCCTGACAAAGAGTGCCCGCCCACTGTTTTACTACCTGAATTAAAAGATGTGGAATCTGAAAGCGAACAGTTAAAAGAGGCCGTTCAAAATCTAGGAGTCAAAAAGTCTGCAGAGGTGTTAAGCAAAGTGGTAGGGTTTTGTGCTGCCAAACCACCGACATCGTTTCCTAGAAATTTAAATCCAAAAATGAATCCCTATGATCAGTTGGTGTATTCGGCATTAAATAAAATAAAAGCCCCGAAATTGCTTCGAGAAGATGGCAAACGAATGACTCATGAAGATATGGTGAATGTGGATGCGATGGCTAGAACACTCTATGGTGAAATGGCACAGTGTTTTCGTTATGGTTTGCAGTACCCGATGGCGGTCGCCAAAGTGATCTCGCAAAGGGCCAAACAGGCGGCAGTCAACGAGGTGCGAAAGAAACTATTTGTTAGACCGCCACACGATGAAAGTAAACCGATGTTAACAAAAGTAACTACCAGCATGAGCCAGTTTTCAATGTGGAAACGAACAAAGCTTGTCAACGGCGCGCATGTCGACAATGACCCACTTCATCACGGGTTGTGTCCTCCGCAGCAGCTTGGAAAGCCATTTTATCATAATTCAAAAGCTTCGAAATTTGAAAATGATATTTGGGTAAATACGATGAGAATCGCCACAGAAGCAGTTTTATTTCCAAAAAAATTTGAAGCTCGAACAGCGAATGTTAAAGCGGTGTACTACACTTCTAATTTATCAAAATATAAAGAAGAAGACCTCGAGGATATTCCAAAATCCGTTCAATTTATAAAAAGCCTAACTCAGGTTCACCCGGCAATTGAGGGTCATAAAATCGACAATAATAACTGTCTTGAGATTTGGAGCGAAAAGTAAACAGTCCGATGGCCGCGTTTGTCATAAGAAATTCTGCTATTGATTTGAAGTGACTTTATCGACCGTAGTTTGTAGAAATAGGGAAAATTACGGAGGCGTCGTGAATCTATTTGTAAAAACCTTGATATTTCTTTCTTTTGCAACATCCGGTTGGTCGCAAGTTTTGGATATGAATGACGTAAGTATTTTGTTACCGGCGCCAAAAATAGGAGAAGAAAATCTACTTATTAAGACTAGTGATTTGACACGAACTGGACAGCCATTGTTTCCGGCTGATGTATTATTCGTAGGATTTGAACTGGAGATGGGGACGCGGTCCATGCGACAGACTGACTCATTTCGCGTCATTGGTATTCGCTTGGATCACTTTATGAGGCAGCTTTATATTAATTTCGTCTGGCAGAAACCAGAGAACGGCGGCATTTACACGCAAGCGTCTATTCATTCGTCGCATACGATTTTGGATTTACAATTTTTTCTAGATAAATTAGAGGCGCTGAACCGGAAATATAAGCGCGTTTCTAGGAATGGCCGACTGCCTTTGCAAGTCAACCCGACTATCAGTGCCGAGGGACTTACGGGCCCGTACTATCATGAATTAAAAAAAATAATCATGGAACACATCAATCCAGCAGATCGTGTCACGTTTCGATCGTTTCGTCGAACTGACTGGGCAACTGGCTTTGCTGGCTGGGATATGCCAATTGACGGGTCCCGCCCCAGTGTAAGTCAATTTTTGACGATTCCTGAAGTTCAATCTGTTCAAGAGCCGTTTAAAAATTGGGAAACATACGTGCCATTTAGCTATCTAGAAATTAAAAATAGACTTTTTTCAAACATTATCACAGTGGGGGGCTTGCCTCCCTTCGTTATTAGAAACTTTCAACCTTTGATCGAAGATAGCGATCGTGCTCAGACAATGCCTGAAAGAAAATTACTCGAAATGATCGGTCGAGTTTATATGGTTGAAAACCCCAGAATAATTCCAGGAATTGTTCAAACAGAATGTATGAGCTGTCATTTCGCCCAGGCCGTCAGAAGCATGACTAAAAAACTTCGCCCCGAACTTCCCTATGATCAGTTTTCTGACAAGTTGATATTTAAATCAACGGTCTACAACACTGAAAATCTCAGCCCGGCACAAAGAACCAACCTAACGATGGCATTTGGGTATGCAGAAAACACAGCGGTGTGGAGTCAGAGAGTAATCAACGAAACGGCCGAAACTTTAGAAATGATATATGGCAATCGCGGTAGGTTCAGCTCTGTTCGCATTCAGGGCGGGCACTAAACGGGGTCGTAAGGATTTTTATTTTTTATTTAATTGTTCCATGGTCTTGATCGGAACACGTGATTTTACGTTGCGTAGTACACTATTTTTTTGAAACTTCGAATTCAATAGCTTTTGACGAGTGGCCAAAATCTTCAAATTTCAAAACTTTTAAAACAAAATGCTGCCATTCGTATATGTTGCCGGCCTTGGAGTTTGCATAGATCAACAGTCTTTCCTGTTTACCTTTAGCTTTAAGTATAAATGTGGCGTACGTCTCGTCGCCCTCGTCGGAAAGTTCTACTTTGTAACCACTATGAACTATTAAGAGGTCATCGGGGCCTTGTGCTTTTTCATCAGAGTTAAGTCTGACCGATTCGTGGTACTTGAATAGCCTGAATTTTGGTTTTGATAAACTCATAGGCGGTCCTTTGGTTTTAGTCGGCTTACTAACAGCGGCAAAGGAGCTGGCTAAAACAATACATAATATAGTTTTGAACATTGTAATTTAATTTATTCATAGTATCTGACCACGCGCAAGGGCAATGTTAGGTGAGTGGGATTATTTTTCGTGGGTATGGATACTGCCCTGTTATCGAATAGAGTTCTAAAGAGCCTCTTGCACAGACACCGAGCTCTCTAAAAGCATAGACCAGCTATCGAGATCGGTAAGTAGCATCCTAGGCGCTTCTACAATAAGAAAGTCCCTCGTACCAGTAATAATGAAAGTGTCGAAGAATTTCGGGTTTCGCTCTAGAAGTGAATTTAAAAGAGATTTCCAAGCTGGTGCCAATACAGAGGGGTTGCTCCATGTGCCCGAGGTAGAAAGTTTTTGACCGGCGATTTCAAAATCTCGTGATGAAGTCCAAATACCAATACTGGAATTGAAAATGAATAAAACTTCAGACTGGCTCGTGGGGACAGTGAAACAGACATGATTAAATGTTAGACTATGTTTTAAAAAATGCCGAACTTCCCATTTAAATTTCTGGTGATTATAATTCACATAATCCAGATGGCTCTGGATTTCAGCAGACTTTAGACATCGCCATTGCCAACAGCAACACCCGTCGAGCAGCGCGGCTTGCGGCCACTACTTCGAACTATGAAGCAATCAAATATGCCGTAGCGGGTGCTGCACTATGCACTGAGTTTGCGTTTGATTTGGACTGCCAATTGAGTCAATCGCGACAGAACCGCGCGTGCCGAAATTGGATCTCGCCCGCAATGTTAAGAACCATGACTGCTATGCCCACTATTCGTGAAGAAATTAAAAAAGTGCAAAACGTTAATGATATTAAGAAAGTGGCAAATGAAATTTTGACTAAAGACCGGAACGAAATGGAGCGCGAAATTTCAAAATCAAATCGCTCGGGTAAAGTGTCCGGATTTGGTTTTCACTTTCAGCCCATTGTACTTTTGAATCGGGATACGATAGAAATCGGGGCCTTGGAATATCTGCAATCCCCGATCTTACAAAAATACGCCGTTGATTCAAATTTATACGCAGGCGATTCGAATAGCGTCATCCGCTTTTTGTTTGAATCGCGAGGAATTTATACAAATACCTGGGGTACCGATTTTGTTAGTGGCTACCAAAGAAATGCGATTACCCCTGAAAGCCTCGCCGAGCTCGAGCCTCCGGGATCGGATTTAAAAGCAATCGTGGAGAAATTTCAAAAGGTCAAAAACGATTCGCCCAAGATCAGAAATCAGTATTGTGAAGAACTACGACAAGCCAGTTGGAAAGCTACAAATAAGACAACGACATCTACGCTACCCTCGGCCATTCGTTAAAAGCTGAACATCGTCTGTCACGCGCGAGGCATCGAGTACGAATAAAAATTTAATTTCAGTTTTAATAGGAACCAGTGCTCCTGTTGGAGCACAGACTGCGGACAATAACTGTTTCAGGTGGACAGTTTGATACTTGCAAACTTACCTATAACTTTTCAGGATAAAGCAATAATAAGGTCTTAACCGGAGAAGTTTGGGTTGGCGCTATTCCATTTTCCAGAGTAAAATCTGTTTGGGTTATGAAAACCGGCAAAAAATTTGATTTTGAATATGAATATATAACTAATATCGAGCGAGTAATACTTGAATCGTCTTTACATTGATTTGGTTCTTTTTGAATGATTTTGGGGACGGCGAGCACCCAAAGCAATCATTTGATGACACTAGAGATGACTCTGGGGCGCCATCTACTTGAAACTTATGAAAGTTGAACGCGGAGATAAAATTAACTAAAATTGAGGTTGGGTACGATACGGATGTCCCGTTCATTAGGGTAAAAGGAGGATAAATGGGTGAAAAAACAAAAAATAGGGTGATAGGAAGTGGCTTGAGACCTGCCAAAAAAATCATTAGTGGTTCCAAAAGGTTAAGTGCCTGATGCCAGAACTTCCCGAAGTTGAAGTGTTAAGACGTGATTTATTGAGTAAAATGCCAAAGCCTGCGCGCCTTGTTCGCATTCAGCTTTTAGCACCAAAATTGAGAACCCTTTTGAAATTGCCGAGTTCGATTAAAAATAAATCGATCGAAATGTTAGATATTAGGCGACGCTCTAAGTATTTAATTTTTGTCACGGACCAAGGTCTGTTTCTCAGTCACCTTGGAATGAGTGGGCGATGGCGGGTATCTTCTGAACTACAGAAAATAAAACACGATCATGTGGTTCTGGAATGGGAATCAGGTGCCTTCTGGGTCTATAACGATCCTCGTCGGTTCGGGGTTTTTGAATACTATAAAACACTGAATCAAGTGAAATGGCTGAAAGACCTCGGGCCTGAACCTCTGGCGCCAGACTTTGCAAGTGCCCAAGTGATTGCAAAAATCAGAAATTCAAATCGGGCGATTAAATCTATAATTATGGATGCCAAGGTCTTGGTAGGGGTTGGAAATATTTACGCTTCAGAATCGCTGTACAAAGCCGGCATTGATCCGTTTAATTTGGGATCTAAAGTCAGTGTAAAAAAACTGAATGCCTTACTTGTAGTCGTACAGGAAACTCTGCAAAAAGCGATCGACAACGGCGGCTCAAGTATTCGTGATTATGTCCATTCAGACGGCGGTCAGGGAAACTATCAACAACACCATTTGGTCTATGGTCGCGATGGTGAACCTTGCGCTCAATGTGGAAATAAAATTCGAATCGAAAAAATCCAAGGGCGAAGTACGTTCTGGTGTAACAAATGTCAGTCCTAAATAAATCTTGTCATTTAGATTTTTTTCATTAAAATTTATTGAGTGTAACATTTTAATGAAAAAAGGACGCTTATGAAATCACTATTTGCTATCGCTATTGTAGCACTGACTTTAATGACGGGATTTACCTGCTCGAAAAACACTCCTGAGACTGTTAAGAATGATGCTCCTCCGGCGGGCTCCATGGACACAGCACAGCCTCAGCCTTCACAAGAGCAAATGGCACAACCACCTACTGAGCCAACGCAGCCTGCGGTTACCGGTGGAAGTGGACCAGCGGCCGACCCGGAACCTGAAACAAAATAATCTACCGACTTCTTTTCAAAGTTTTTTCAAAATGCCTGGCAAGTCCAGGCTTTTTGTTTTCCACCATACTGTTTGCGAATCAATCTTGCAAATCCAGGTATTTAAAGTTCTAATTATAGCTGTTTAAAGGGGACTTAATTAGTACGTAAGAAAGGAAGCTTATGGAATTTTTTGGATTTTTGCAGACTCTTACTGGATGGGGAATAGTGATAGGCCTCGTCGTTGCCTTGATGCTAGGATTTTCTGGCGCTCCACTTTTTGTTTGGGCGGTGGCGACACTTTTATTTTTAGTTGGCCTAGGAGTTGATCAAATTCTGATCGTGGCCGTTGCGGTTGTTTTTGCCATTTTTGTGATCCGGCCAATACGAGCCAACACAATCAGTGCTTTGATAATGAAACTGTTTAAAAAATTTGAATTTGTTCCCAAAATTTCACAAACAGAACGAACGGCCTTGGATGCCGGTGTTGTTTGGGTTGAAAAAGATTTGTTTTCTGGCAAACCCGATTTTGAAATGATGATGAAAGAGCCGTATCCTCAGCTGACGGACGAAGAAAAAGCATTCATGAACGGGCCCGTTGAAAAACTTTGTCAAATGGCGGATCCTTGGAAAATTTGGCGCGATAAAGAAATGCCAAAAGCAGTTTGGGATTTTGTAAAAAAAGAAAAATTTATTGGAATGATCATTCCAAAAGAATACGGCGGTCTGGGTTTTTCAGCTATGTGCCATTCGGAAGTGATCATGAAGTTGTCGTCGCGGTCATTGCCGTTGACGATTACCGTAATGGTTCCAAATTCGTTAGGCCCTGCGGAATTATTAGTCCACTACGGAACAGAAAAACAAAAAAATCATTATTTGCCTCGTTTGTCTGCTGGTCTTGAGGTTCCTTGTTTTGGTTTAACCGAACCTTTAGCTGGATCTGATGCTGGTAGCATATCATCGTCAGGATTAGTTTTTAAAGGCTCTGATGGTAAAATGAAATTAAAGCTAAACTGGAATAAACGCTGGATTACGTTAGCGTCGGTAAGCTCAGTTATCGGGCTTGCTTTTAGAATGCGCGATCCTGAAAATCTTTTGGGTAAAGGTGATGACATTGGAATTACCTGCGCATTGATTCCGGCAACAACTCCTGGTGTTGTGATCGGTCGACGGCATGATCCATTGACGATTCCATTTCATAATTGCCCAACTCAAGGTCACGATGTTGTCGTTGATCTTGAAGAGTGTGTTGTCGGTGGAGTCGGCGGCTGCGGCGAAGGCTGGAAAATGTTAATGGAATGTTTGGCTGCTGGACGTGGAATTAGTTTACCGGCGCAAGCAACTGGCGGTGGAAAATTAACGGCGCGAGTTGTTTCAGCCCATTCAGTGATTCGAAGACAATTTGGTGTCAGCATTGGAAAATTCGAAGGGGTTGAAGAGCCCTTAGCGCGTATTGTTGCTAAAACATACGCACTAGAAGCGATGAGACGCTATACTTTGGGCGCTTTGGATAAAGGAATCAAGCCTCCGGTTATCACTGCCATTCAAAAATATTACTCAACAGAAATGGGCCGACAAATCGTCAATGACGGTATGGATATCATGGGCGGCGCCGGGATTTCATTGGGCCCCCGTAACTTGTTGGCAGAAATGTATGTAGCCACCCCGATCGGTATCACGGTTGAAGGCGCTAATATTTTAACTCGAACTCTGATCGTTTTTGGTCAAGGCGCTTTGCGAGCCCATCCGTATGCTTATCAGGAAGTGATGGCCTTAGAAGCCAATGATCTAACAAAATTTGATGCTGCTTTCTGGGGACACATCGGACACGTCGTAAGAAATTTATGCCGAAGTATCGTATTGTCTTGGTCGCGTGGCTATCTAGCCCTGGCTCCTTCGTGTCACCCACAATTGAAAGTTTACTTTCGAAGATTGCAATGGGCGTCCGCTAGTTTTGCAATCTTAGCTGATGTCGCGATGGGATCATTAGGTGGTGCTTTGAAGCTACGTGAAAAAATCACCGGTCGATTTGCAGATATTTTAGCACATATGTACATAGCAACAGCGATCTTGCGCCGATTTGAAGCCGACGGTCGCAAAGAAGAAGATTTAGGCGTTGTTCATTACAATTTAAAGTTTTGCTTGTCTAAAATTCAAGAAGGCTTTGATGGATTGTTTGATAATCTTAAGGTTCCAGGACTTCGTTGGTTTTTAAAAGGTTGGATAGGTGCTTGGTCACGAATCAACTCGCTGGGCAGTCAAGCCAGTGATGGATGGTCTCATCATATCTCTGGACAGATCTTAGAAGACAGTGAATTTCGGGAACGTATTTGTGATGGAATTTATCTTCCAAAAGATAAAAATCAACAAATGGGTCGTCTTGAAAATGCGTTTAAGATTGTCTTAAAAAGCGAAAGTGCTGAAAAGAAAATTAAAAAAGCAATTCGTGATGCTGTTTTGCCTAAGAAAAAGATCTTTGAATTGCTAGAAGAAGCAAAATCTAAGAATGTGATTACTGATGAGGAATTAAAGCTAATCAAGGAATCAGATTCTGTTCGATTCGATGCAATCTTAGTTGATGATTTTGATGAAGATCAATATCACAACCGCAAAGACTACCCTTAGTCGGCCGCTGAAAAGGCCTCATCTGACTTCGTTGGATAACACAAAAATTCGCTCCGGCGTGCACTTAGCACGCCTGCGCGAATTTTTACGTTTTCCGCCTCGCATCTGAGGCCTTTTGAGCGGCCTCAGGTTTTGTGGCTTGCGGATTTTTTTTTGGGATTGGGATTGGGATTGGGATTGGGAAGGGGAGGGTGCGGGGACTTTTGGCTTCCACCATAAAATCAAATCTA
Source organism: Pseudobdellovibrionaceae bacterium (assembly GCA_043757515.1). Lineage (GTDB taxonomy): Bacteria > Bdellovibrionota > Bdellovibrionia > Bdellovibrionales > Bdellovibrionaceae > UBA2316. Next base: position 6,059 of record JAYVPD010000238.1, on the reverse strand, counting down.
AAATCATTTCATTTGATTAACGAGAGCCTTTTACTATTTTCAAATGTACTGGGGATCATAGTTCGAATATAATTTAGACATGACTAAAGAAATCGACATTTTTGACTTTGATGATTATCGAAATTTTATAAAAGCAAAAGTAAAACCTGAACAGGACGCATGGGGACTTTAGACTAAGCTAGCAAAATCAGCTGGCTGCCAAGCCAGCTATCTTTCGCAGGCTATGAATGGAAAAGCTCATTTGACGTCAGATCATATTTTAAGAATCGCTAATTTTTGGAATTTGAGCGATCAGGAAAAAGAATTCTTATTTCTAATACTTGATTTTACAAAAGCGGGCACTAAGGCGCTAAAACAGTATCTGGAAATGAAAATTAAGCGTCAAGTTTCTGATCGGATCGATTCAAAGATTCGATCGGGCACCGCCTTGATTCAGCAGAACGCGGTCGAAGCGCTCTATTGTTCAATGTGGTATTGGACCGCCATTCACCGAATTGTTAGTATACCCCGCTACCAAACAATTGATGAAATCTCTAAGAGACTTTTGCTGCCGACCCAAATAGTTGAAAACTGCTTGAAGCACCTTGAGCTTTCAGGATTAGTTCGGCAAAAAAATAAAAAATGGCTGCCAGGAGAAGCGATGATGCATTATATATCTAAAGACTCCCCATACCTTATTCTGTACCATAGCAGCTGGAGACAGCGTGCCATAACGGACGAAGCGTTGTTGAACGAATCCAGCGTTCACAATACTCTGGTTTCAAGCATGAGTTTTAAAGATCAAATCTATCTTGCAAAAAAGATTAGGGACCTTGTTGTTCATCACTTGAATACGGTCTCTTCTTCCAGCGACGAAGAGCTTGTCTGCTTTACCTGTGATTTTTTTGCCGTCTAAAAAAAATGGATTCAAATATTGTCCCGGCAGCTTGTTAATAATTAATACTTTATCTGGTTATAAATAAATAAAAAATAAATGGAATAATATAACGCAACTAGTTATATTTGTTTAAGCCGGTAAGTATAGCTATTTACAAGCTTAACCACAATCTGCTGCGCTGGTGCAAAGGGCAACTATGTCCATCGGGAAACCGAGCGTGGCATTAAGGAGAGTCGCTATGAAGTCATTTATTTTAGGTACAATTTTAGTAATCTTTGGCGCCGCTAGCGCAAGTGCAGGCTGCCTAAGCAAATACGAACGTGCTATTGAAGATAGCCCTATTGCAGAGTCTTTCTCGAGCCAGCTTTTTCCGGTTGCCTCGACGTCAGTTTTGCCATTGCCTATAACATCAGTTTTGGACGCCATATCCCAAGCTCGCGCCGAAAAAATGCGTAATTTAATTCGCGAGGCATATAGTGAAGTCGGCTTAACGTTGGCTCAATATGTGAGGGAAACAGGATTGTCAAAGCAGAACGCCATCATCCTGATCCTTGGCTTTGATAGTAAAAATGTTTTTTGCGCAGATCCACTGAACTTACTTACATTTGATGATGCTGTAAAATTAGGAAAAATTAAATAAAGAATTTATTCTGTTGGATTCTCTAGCTGTTTGTATGCAGTTTTTTACTATCTAATTTAGTACAATTTGTTGGAGCGGGCCTGATAGCCAGCGGTTAAATGTTGGCAATCTTAGAACATCTCTTATTGCCGAATGTACAATGCGTTCTCCATTGTAGTTCTATCCCAATAACATATCCATGCCAGTTTATGCGTTGAAAATTGGCCTGTTTCTGTCTTGTTGATATTCGAAGTCTTTTCACTGTTGCGAAACAGATCTAAATCAAACGGCCAGAAAAAAACTACCTACTCAAATTGTTAATAATTAATATATTATCTGTTAATTAATAAATAATAAATAAATGGACAAATATAATGCAATATCTTCGTGAAGGCTTGTAACTATAGCTGTTTACTAGCTTAACCACCATCGGCTGCACTGGCGCAAATGGCAATTACGCCCTTTGAAAAACTGGATGCAGTATTAAGGAGAATCTCTATGAAATCTTTTATTTTAGGTACAATTTTAGTATGCCTTGGCGCTGCGAGTGCAAGTGCAGGCTGCCTCGCTGACTACGAACGCGTAATTGGAAATAGCCTTGTTGACGATGCTATGAGCGATAAAATAGCACCAGCGGCAACGACGTCAGTTTTGCCATTGCCTGTTTCAACTATTATGGATGCTATTGACCACGCCCATGCTGAAAAAATGCGGAATCTAATTCGTGAAGCATATAATGAAGTCGGTTTAACGCTGGCTCAGTATGTGAGCGAAACAGGTTTGTCAAAACAGAACGCCATCACGCTGATCGTTGCCTTTAATAGTAAAAATGTTTTCTGCATGGATAAGGAAAACCTACTTACATTTGATGACGCTGTAAAATTAGGAAAAATTAAATAATGAATTCGGTTCGGCTGATTGCCATTTTTTTAGTTTGCCTACAAATAGAGGTAAGCAATGCTGATGCAATCGCCGAACAGACTTCTGCGTCTAAAACACATCTCATTGAAGACCAAAGAAATGACATCGTCGGCATAGAGTACGTCTTAGTCGAGCCCACGGATGCAAAAATTTACTCACGATGGGGTCATTCGTTTCTAATTTTGCGTAATCCTAAAATTCCAATAGCAAAAAATATCGTAGTTGAATTTCAAGCCCTCGTTGAAGAAAAAAACATTAGCTACTTGCAAGCAGTTACAACCGGCTATCCTTTTAATGTAAATACATCCACATTTGAATTTAAATCTATTGTGGACGTAACGATTAGCAGCCGCGACCTCAGCCGATTCATTTTAACAATGACACCACTGGACCTAAAAAAACTGCTGGATAATCTTATCGAGCTTGAGCACCATCCAGAAAAATTATCGAGCTACAATTTTTTCACAAATAATTGCGCGTCTGCGATTTCAAAAATTTTTTTAAAAAACAACGTGATTGAATCTAAAACTATTTTGCCCGCCAGAATTGGCTCGTTGGTCTGGGCCTCCGGCGTCAGTCCATTCCCAAAGATGAAAATTGCTGGTAGAAAGAAAAAATTGACTGAAATCGAAAGGGCTCTAAATTGGCCACAGGGAACTTTGGGCCCAAATACGCAATTTAGACTCGCTGATTTTGAAGGCATTCACAATAAATTTGGTATTAGATTTTTGGCTCAACTCTATTATGAAAACTCTCCTTTTAATTCTAATAGCAAGGCGCTGTTATTTGAATATATGCGCCCATATTTAGACGACTTAACGTTGTCAGATGTCCAAGAGCTCGCTAGTCCTCCAGCAGAACTCTACTTTCTAGGCCAGACGGAATCAGAGTATGAAAAAATAAACGAAAAAAAGTTTGAATTTTTCAATTATGAATCGTTGTTCACCGATATCGAATATCTTCAGGCGGCGTGGCAGGGCCAGATTTCTTCTGGCTTAGTAAGATCTAGCAATATAAATCGAATTCTTTTGGAACCAAAAATCATCGCGGTTACATTGATTGAAAAGCTAGCTCTTTCCGACGGCTCCCGTGCTCCTGAACTAAGCCTACAAGGCCGTGCTCTGTTCGCCAATTTTTCTGACCTTTCACCAGAAAACAATGGCGACTGGTCACAAAACCAATATATTTTAGCCGGCCATGTCCAACCGTCTGGGGACCTTATATTCACAAATCTAAAGTGCAAGCGATCCATAGGCCAAACTTTACATTATGAAAATTGCCGAATATTTGTAAAAAGTGAAAATAACAACCTATCATTGGTTTTGATTGGATTCAATTTACCTGAAAAATTTTTAAAAATTAAGTGACCAAACTTGATGCGATTCACTGACTTTTTAGACCATCGACTCGCTTTGATGGGTCGTAACCTTTTTGAGCCAGGTTTTTCCCAAGCACTCTATGATTTTCGTCCGATAAGGGCCGAACACCGCTGGCGGTGATCCAGCGATTATAGAAATTAAATAAAGCACAGGCCGAAATAACATAGTAAATTGCGCCATCATCCCAGCCCGCTGTTTTCAAAATATCAATGTCAGATTGACCCGTTTCAGGCAATCTCAAAGTGATTTTTTCCACATACCGAAAGAGTGCTTTTTCTTTTTCTGGTAGAGACGACGATTCCATATTTTTTAAAACAGAGGCCACAAAGTCATGGTCTTCGTACATCGCTCCAGCCACTGCGGCATGAGCCTTCATACAAAAATCACATCTATTTAAAAATGAAGTGTATGTCGCAATCAATTCTCGTAGCTTGGGAGATATCGGCGCTTCTTTGTGCATAATACCTTGAGTGAATCGCGCCAAATGAATGGTGTCTTCAGGAATAAATGAAAAAAGATACCAAATCGGCCATGGTTCAAACCCATTGGCTTCAGCCGCCTTTAATAAATCAAAGTAGGGACCGGGTTGTGGATTGTTCTGAACGTCTTTAAGATAAATAGATTGTGCTTTCATAGACTTAATAGAAACGGGTTTTGGCCTCTAAAGCAATGAATTTGATCGGGACGTTCGGCTCTTCGTAAAACCCTACTGCATTTTGATGGCATTTTGACTGCACTTTTGCCAAGTTTTTAAAGATATGCGCTGGGGATTTTCTAGAGTTTGCCAGCTCCTGCGGTCGTCTGAAAAATATCCTACCACGAGATTCTGCGAACTATCCATTGACGGTTTTTTTGCCCCATGCCAGCATTTGGGGAAATTTCAATTCAAAGGAAAACTATGAATGCTTTTTTTAATTTTTTAGTTGTGGGTTTATTAATAATTTCGAATTCGTCGTTGGCGTCTGCGGGGTGGAAAACACTTTACTCGACTTCAACCAAAAGTAGAATCGCGCAAATTGTTGCTGATAAAAATACTTTGTACGGTATTGTGGATCGAAGCCCGGGTGGCCACCGACCATCGGGAACATGGGATGCCATTATCCGCAGCATGGACGGGGGTAAAACCTGGTCAGGCGAGCTAGAGGTAGAACAAAGTGGAAATACTTTATCAATTGCCGATTTGGACATTGACCAAATTTTAATTTCCTCAAAAGGAACATTGATCGTTGTCGGGTATTCTCATTTTACAAATTCAAAAAGCCAATACCCCGGGGTTGTGATCTATACCAGTCGTGACCAAGGGAACTCATTCAAAAATGTTTTGATAGAACCAGAAAGTTTTTGCTGTCAAAACCCCGTCCAAATTGAAGAAAGCTCAACTGGACAATTACTTGTCGGATATTCTGACTCACACATGTTTGTTAACAAGACAAGTTTTGATGACGGAAATACGTGGCAAAAAATAGACTACAATTTGAGTTCTGGGCCATTTTCGCAAAACTCTCGAAACTTTTTTAAATTTTCTCCCGATGGAAAATCTGTCTTCTTTTCTACATTGAGTGGCGTAATTTCACAAACACCAGCGGCACCAGTCAATGGACAACCTGGCAGTCAAACCATCGATGCCACTCTATCTGGCTGGCAGCAAACAATAACGAATGGTCTTCAATTATTTGGTGACTCGCAAGGCGAGTTCCTCATTTTTTCTTATGGTCAAACCTGTGTCAGTACCAGTTTGTTTAAATGCCAAGTTTATGATAAAAGTAAAGGGTTTTTTCGTTGGAAGTTGAATTCTACCGAGGGCTGGTCTACTGTTAGTCCTCGTTCCATGCTGCCAAATTTAGCTAAAGATGGCTTCGAGTTACGAACTACATCAGTTATTGATTTCGGTTTATCCTATCATGTGACAGATCCAAACGACGGCGATTATCCGATATTTACATTTGTGGTTTTTGCATATAAATTTGTTAACGGCAGGTATCAATTTGATGCGGCTTTGTGCGACAATACCGAAAAAGGTTGGAGCTGTGATGATTTTACTGATTCTAAGTTTTTAGGATCTACAAAAAATGGCGATGGACGTTTCGTATACAATTATAGTGAAAAACCTGGCGCTGGCGGAAAAATTACTGTTCTAGAAAAAAATTAGTTTCATTTTATTTGATAAGAACTGGCCCCTCAGCCAGCGGCTGAGGGGCATTCTTCAAATGCCCAAGTTCGGGTCTTTTAATTGCTCTTTACTAAGCAATGATTCATATACATT
>JAYVPD010000237.1:0-3686 GCA_043757515.1 Pseudobdellovibrionaceae bacterium | reverse complement strand
ATGCGCCTAAATTTACCGCTCGTGGCACTTGGGAACTTTTTGGCGTCAATCGACAATATGAAGCAGTGGGATCTCAGAAATACAATGAATACCCACTTCGAATTAAAGGGCAATTTAGAGTTCAAAACGTAATCGATTGATAGATATTTGGGTTTTTAAAATAAATAGCACCTTGAGCTATTCTGGTGCTATTTATTTTATTCGGGTTTAAACGTTCTAAATTCGAATTCAGTTCTATAAAGGTCAGTCTTTTCAGTATCTTTAAAAAGAGTCTGGCACGTACCATATGCTTGCTTTTTCCATTCTTTTTCATCTTTGCCTAAGTCCTTTTTCCAAACCATGTCCTTATTTGGCGCCACCTTATTTTTCATTCCTTTGTTTCTTGCATTCGGAATTTCCGAGGCGAGTCCTCTAAAGGATTTTTGAATATTTTGATCATTGGTAATCATGGCATTGTATTTCAATTCTTCAAACTGAACGCCGGCCGTGCAAAGCTCGTATTTCATTTCGTTCTTTACTTTTTCTTTTCTGACAAATTGGACTCCAAAACCATTCCATACACCACGACCAAGAGTTGCATTGAAGGCGACGCCAGGAATAAAGCGAAGTCCCACTATTGAATCCGTTTTTCCCAAGTTTAAAGTCTGATTGAAATCTTTCAAATTCACTGAAATCATGTCGTCCTTCGATGTTAAATCGAAACCTTTTAAATAAGAAGTTTCAGAAATATATTGATTTATATCGTTTGCTGGAATCGAGCTTGGTGAATAGAAATCCAACATCGCATATTTTTCATTCAATTCAAAATTAACAAAGTTTTTGACCAGTTCTTCTTTGCTTCTATCAACTGAACCTTCTTGAAATGCCGACAAGCAGTGGGTCGAAGTAATGGTGTTCATACAAAACAATTCAATGTAAAAAGAATCGTAAAAATCAGCGACGTAGTATTCCCAGTTTCGATTATTCTGATCTTTGTAGGTCTTTACTTTTTTAACCGCCGATGGGAAGTCCTTTACTTTGAAATCAGCTTTAGCTTTAGGGCGAAGAAAAGGGAAAAATCTAAGCGAAACAATAGCACCTTCTGGACCAATAAAGATGTCTTTCATCGTCTTTAAGGTAACAGCTTCCCGTTTCTTTAGGTCTTTTTCGCCGCCTTTATAGACGATAGAAAAATCCGGACTAGCAATAAAATATCGAGAAATGTCGATAGCTTCTTTTGAATCTTTTACAGAAGAATACACAACATAGTTTTCATCTTTCGGAACTTCAATTCTCTCTTCAATCAAGGCGCCTTTTGTTGCCATGTAGCCTTCGTTATAAAGGTACATTTTTTCTTTTTTCCAGTCATTCAACGTCATTTCGTAGCCTATTTGGCCACTGGTTCCCACTAACCCGAGGGACTTTGGGATCAGCTGATCATTTACTGATTTGAAAGCTAGGTGAGGATCGCTTGTTGCTGACGGAATAATGTAAGGCAAGCTTTTGGTTGCCTGAGTTTCCCAGTCGGTTCCGGGCAGGTCTTCTTTTCGAATCATTTGACTGACCGCTAGAATTTTTTCCTTTGCGACTTCATGAAATTTTTGAAAGTACATTTCATGGGCCTGATCAAAGTTAAATGGCACTTGGATTTTGACATTAAATTTATTAAGAACTTCTAGTAGATTTGGCTTGTTGTCTAATTTTTCAATCAGGGGAAGACGAAACGATTTAGCAAGATAGTATTCAATTCCACCAAAATTTAGATCGGACGTTTTGGAATCAAATACGACTTCTTTTGGATCCCTATTCAAAACGAAATTGTTAAAACCATTTCTAAGATCGTTGTAAGATATCCCAATGTTATAATTTTCTGCCATATTTTTTCTGGAAACCAAAGCGACCACTTCGCCTTTCTCATTCAAAAGAGGCCCGCCGCTGTTTCCAGGACTGGCAGCCGCTGAAAATCGTACATATTTTACGTTGGGGTCATTGGCATCTTCTGTTTCACCGGAAATGATTCCCTCGCGAATAGCTAAACCTTCTCCGGCCACATTTCCAATGGTAAAAACCTTTTGGCCAATTTCGATATGATCTGTAAATTGTAAAAAGGGATTGTCGTTAAAACCATCAACTTCAAGAAAAACATAATCTTTTGTGAAATCAAAACCCAAAATCCGCTTGGGAGTTATTTCCCGATTGTCGAAGGCTTTTAAAATAAAATCTTTTTCGATCGATAGTCCTGGAGGGGGACTGATGCAATGATGAGCGGTTAATAGAATATTTTTTTCAACTAAAAATCCTGTACAAAAGCCGACAGTTTCTTTGAAATCTTCGCCTTTGAGTTCGGCATCTTTTTTGATTTTTTCAAGTAAGTCTTTTTTGACTTTTAGTTCAAATTTCAAAATTTTATTTTCAGCAAAGCCCATCAATGATTTTGAATCAAATTTGTTTTGATAGTAATAGGAAAAATAGGTAGTCAAACCGACAGCTAAAAATACCACCATAGTGTAGGCTGCGGCTTTTACATAACTGTAAGACGATTCTTTGGGAGCTTCGTCTAAGACATGCGTTTTTTCATTGGCAAGAAACGTATCTAAAAATATTGTAAGGCCGCTTTTTAAATCTACGCTTACAGAATCGGTCAAAGTAGTGACGCTATTTTTACCATCGCCTTCATTTCGGAAATTCCAGCGACCTTCTTCAAAATAAAGGACACCTTGAAATCGGGAAACCGTAGAAACGGGAACTTGAACATCGCAGTTAAGCCCACGTCCGACCGTGTACGATTTGTTAATATGGGGTTCTAGAACGGCCACGATTTGGTGTTTATGACGAAAATAGATCTTCATTGATACTCCCAGCTATGAAAGTCTTTCGGCATTTGGCCGGAAAGTATAAGTCTAGAGGGCCGTTAAAAATGGCCAATGAGTCCGCGTGTTAGCCGAATAAACTCTTTATTGACGAAAGTTTTGAATTTGTTGATAACTAAGTCTTTGGTATGGGGGAAATATGTACGATACAGCTGATTTTAAAAAAGGTCTTAGAATTTTATTTGAAGACAACCCATTTCAGGTAGTGGATTTTCAACACGTTAAGCCAGGTAAAGGCAATCAGTTCACACGAACTAAGCTTAAAAACCTTCTTACCGGGCAAAACCGCGAGTTGACGTTTAAATCGGGCGAAAAATTTGAAGTTCCCAATGTTGAAAACAAAGAAATGACGTTTTTGTATAAAGATGAAAACGGTTATAATTTTATGGACCAGACCAATTACGAGCAAATGACCATGACTGCTGCGGAAATAGGCGAAACCACAAACTATCTTCACGAAGACTTAAAAGTTGTGATTTTAATATACAACGACCGGCCAGTTGCGGTGGACGTCCCGAAAGCTGTAAATTTGAAAGTCGCACAAACAGATCCTGGAATCAAAGGGGATCGAGTGACCGGGGCAACAAAGGCTGCGACTTTAGAAAGCGGTCTCAAAGTAAATGTGCCTTTGCATATTAACGAAGGTGATGTTTTGCGTATCGATACATCATCTGGAGACTATGTAGAAAGAGTCAGTCAGAAGTAGCCACTTTGGGCTAGGTTTTCCAGCTCCTTCTAACGTCCTAAATAGCTATGACGCATCAAATTAAGTCTCATTAATCACAAGATAATTCTGCAAAATTAAGTGTGGAGGATTATCTTTGGCGTTAAGTCTCG
>JAYVPD010000236.1:0-3693 GCA_043757515.1 Pseudobdellovibrionaceae bacterium | reverse complement strand
TTGGATCACCTGATTATGTTGAAGCGAATCACGGACATTTTTCTGCGCGGGCTTCTGACCTTATTACCTATAGTAATTACCTTTTATTTTTTCTATTCCTGCGTCGTCATTCTTGAAAATGTCTTAGGACAATTTTTTCGAGTCGTCCTGCTTGAAAATTATATTCCCGGCCTAGGCTTGATAACAACGTTGATACTGATATTCGCGTTTGGATTTATTTTAACACATTTTATTTCGGTATCGATATGGGAACAGATTGAAAACAAACTAACCCAAGTTCCTTTGATTAAAGCATTGTACTCACCTCTAAAAGATTTGATGGGACTTTTCAGCAGTGACGGTCAAAAAGATCTTAAAAGCGTTGTTCTTGTCGAGCTTCAGGACGGCGCTCATGTTGTTGGTCTTGTTACTCGAGATCATTTTGAAGATGTTCCGGGAACCCAAGACCCCCAGTTAAAACCAACATTCGATCAGAAGGTTTCCGTTTATATTCCTTTGAGCTATGCACTTGGGGGATTTACATTGCTACTAGATAAATCCAAAATTAAAAAAATAGATATTCCTGTAGAGAAAGCTTTGAGTTTAGCGATCACGGGCTGGGTGAAATCAAATGTCCAAGGAGATAAACATGTCTGATCCTTTGGGGATACGCACAACAAATGGCAAAGCTTTAAAGACAAATTTAGACACAACTATTTATGGCACCTTTGCTGAAATTGGTGCTGGTCAAGAAGTTGCTCGTCACTTTTTTCAAGCGGGTCGAGCCTCTCAAACAATTGCTAAAACAATTTCCGCGTACGATATGATTTATAGTGATGAAATCTACGGTAAAGAAAAAAATGGACGTTACGTTTGCGAATCGCGCCTAACTAAAATGCTAGAAAAAGAATACTCGTTATTAATTCGCAGGCTTGGTGAACATCGCGGCGACAAAACCACTTTTTTCGCCTACGCCAACACAGTGGCAACAGGTTCTGCTGAAACACCTAAGACCCATGGCTGGATGGGGGTCCGTTTTCAAACCAAACCGCTCGGCGAGTTCAATGATATCATCTTACACGTTCGAATGACCGATAGGCTGCGTTTGCAACAGCAAGAAGCGTTGGGTATGTTGGGTGTCAATTTAGTCTATTCAGCTTTCTATCATTCTAAAGATGAAACGGAATTTGTGGACTATTTGGTCGACGGACTTAAAAAGGGCCAAATTGTTTTGGATGTTATTAAATTTGTTGGGCCTGACTTAAAGCATTTCAATAATAAAAAAATGAATCTTGAGCTGGTAAAAAAAGGTTTAGCCGAAGCCGTTCTGTTTGGCCCACAGGACGAAGTCACTACAGATGATGTTCTTAATATCAGTGACACCGTTTGGGGAAAAGGGCTGCTTATTCAGCGTGGATTTTATCGCCCTATCACTCAGACCCACTTAGAAGTAATGAGTAAAGGCTTTGAACAACTGAAACTAGAAATCAAAGCTCAAAAATTAAAATCTGGTGATGTCATTCCCATAATGGAAATCACAAGTGAGTTTGATATTGATATCGAAGATTTTTGGCATCGAGTCCATGTCATTACAAGCTTGGGCTATTACGTTTTAATTTCAAATTTTAAATTCTTCTATGAAATGAAACGCTTTTTTAGAAATTACACGCAGGCTCCACTTGTTATGGTTATGAGTGCCCGTCATCTTCAAGAACTTTTTGATATAACCAGATATAAGCAGCTTGAGGGTCATATTTTTGAAGCCCTTGGGAAACTACTGGATGCTCAGACTAAACTCTATATTTATCCACACAAGACTCCTGAGCTTTGCCTTACCACAAAATCTTTTTTTCCAGATAAAAGCGTTATTCATCTATATAAGCACTTTATTGAAAATGCCCAAATCCTAGATATCTCTGGCTGCGATGAAACCGAAAATTATTTTCATTCCAGCGATGTGAAAAAGTTGATCGAAGGCAAAGAAAAAGGTTGGGAAAAATATGTCCCACCGCTGGTAGCAGAGTATTTGAAAAAACATAAGCTTTGGGGCTATAGCAAAGTTAAATAATTAGTTATTATAATTTATATTTTTTCACAAAATCAATCAAAAGCCCTGTGCCTTGGCCGCTGCCGCCGGAAAAGCTTAAACTCCCGGTCGATTTATCATTCCATCCATAGATATCTAAATGGGCCCATTTCTTTTGATTTACAAATTTTTGTAAAAATAAGGCGGCTGTGATTGCTCCACCAAAACCTTCAGATGAATTTTTAAAATCTGCAACTGGGCTATTTAAACTCGAAAAATATTTATCGACCAGAGGCATTCGCCAGCAATGATCGCCGACGTTTTGTCCCGAAGTCACAAGTTCATCAGCAAGTTGGTTATCATTCGAAAACAATCCAGCCACATCGGCACCCAATGCAACTTTAATCGCGCCCGTTAATGTCGCTACGTCCACTACGAAATCTAAATTAGAATTGTCTTTTGTCGCTAAATCCAAAGCGTCCGCTAACACTAGGCGACCTTCTGCGTCTGTGTTATCGATTTCCACTTTAAAACCGGCACGAGATTCAATGATATCACTTGGACGAAAGGCATTTCCATTAATTGAGTTTTCGGCCAGTGCTAAATAGAAATCAAAATTGACCGACCACTCGTGTTTGGAAATATAGTTCGCTAGCCCCAGTAAAGTAGCCGCGCCGCCCATGTCTTTTTTCATAAGACGCATGCCAGAGGCAGGCTTGATATCTAAACCGCCAGTATCAAAGGTAATCCCTTTCCCAACAAAGGCGACCGACCTTGTATTGCCTTTTCTATTATATTTAATACGCAACAAATACGGTTTGTTGTCCGAGCCTTGCCCGACAGCCAAATGCAAATTCATTTTCTCTTTAACTAAGCGTTTTTCATCCCAGGCCTCTAGTTTAGTATTTTTTCCCCACTCCAAATTCTTAGCCAGTTCAACAAAGCCCTTGGGTGTTAAATGATTAGGAGGCATGTTTACTAAATGCCTGGTCAAATTGATGCTGGTCGCGACGAGCTCGGCTTCTCGAAGTGATTCTTTTGTATACTGATCAAAATGGAACTCTGGCATATCGTTAGCATCCAATTGCTCAAAATTCTTAAATTGGTAAAAGGCCATTTCAAGTCCGACAAGCGCGGGAGTCACTACCGAACTCAAATCCCGACCCGAATACACATACACCCGTTTTAATTTATGAAGTCGAAAATACCCAAGAAGCGAACCAAAAGATTCTTTGGCCCAAGTCCATTCAGAGTCAGAAAAAAACTTAACAGACGGCTGGCTTGCGTTGCAAAGCCACACTGGACCCCAGTTAGATTGAAAATAGAGAGTCTCTGGAAACGATTTGGCGCTCGTCTTTTTTTCCCAATTTAACGCTAATTTTTCAAAAACAGATTTAAATAAGGCGTCTTTTTCCTTCTGATCGGTGGCGTTAATGACAATCACTAAGCCTTGTCGCACAGTCGCTTTGTTGAACTGAGCCTTAAATAAATCGATAGATTTCATTAAATTTTTTATTTCAGAATTCCATGGCTTTATTTTAGAAAATATCAGCGATTTCATAATTTTTCCTTTTACTTAGAGTATTCATTCAAAGCATAATAATAGTATTATGGCTTGGTCCGAATCAATTGATTTAAAAATAGCATTGTTAAACTCAGAAAATCTATTTCTGCTATTTGATCAGGCA
>JAYVPD010000235.1:0-14016 GCA_043757515.1 Pseudobdellovibrionaceae bacterium | reverse complement strand
TTTTAGAATGGACAAAAATTAACTATAGTCGGTCGATACTATCTTCAAAAGGAAGACCAATGAAATCATCGATCAGCCCATTTTTAACCTGTTATTTTCTACTAGGCTCTCTGTTGATTTCAAATCTAGGACAGGCCAAAAACAAAGACACCGCTCACCGCGAACAGGGATCCCATGTCCATGGCCAAGCCACCCTTTCCCTTGCTTTTGACAATCTAAACGGACACCTTGAATTTGTCACAGCTTCAGAAAGCCTTTTGGGATTTGAACACCCTGCAAAATCTGCAGATAATAAAAAAACACTTCTAGCAATGAAAGACCAAATAAAAAGCAATATTTCAAAATATGTAAAATTTAATGAATCATTGACGTGCAATTGGACCCTGTCCTCCGCGGACATGGTTTTTGAAAAAACACACAGCAATCATTCCAATTTTGTCGCCAAATTTGAAATTTTATGTGGAAAGCCCGTTGAAGGAACTCGTCTGAGTTTAGACTTTACCGCCTTTAAAAGGCTGCATGACATAGATGTGACGATATTGATTGGTGACCTTCAGCTTAAATCAGAATTAAAATCTAAGCCTGTCACCATCGAATTAAAATAACCTGAGCCTACCAGGCTTTGTTGCCTGATAAAGCGGGTTGTGATCTGCGATCATTATTACGAGGAAATTTTGGTCGAAATTTATTTCTGTTTCCGCCACTTCGGCCTTCTATCGCCGCTTTAGCTTTACCTTTGGACATAATTCGCGAATTTTCAACATTTTCTGAATGAAACGGTTGTTCCTTGTCGCGATCAATTTCCATCGCAATGAGCTTTTCAATGTCTCGTAAATAGGAACGCTCTTCGGCATCACACAATGAAATCGCGATACCCGAATGACCGGCTCGAGCGGTTCGTCCGATTCTGTGAACATAACTTTCAGGATCGTTTGGCAATTCGTAATTAATTACATGTGAAATTTGATCAATATCAATTCCGCGCGCCACTATGTCGGTAGCGACCAATACCCGATTACGACCTGTTCGCAAATTCTCTAAAGCGTGTTGCCTGGCTGTCTGTGATTTATTTCCGTGAATCGCTTGAGTTGAAATATTATTTTTGCTTAATGATTCTGCCAATCGATTGGCGCCATGTTTAGTGCGTGTAAACACAATGACTTTATTTAAAGATTTGTTTTTTAGCAGTTCCAATAGCAAATCTTTCTTTCGACTTTTTTCAACAAACATAACTGATTGCTGAATCTTTTCAACAGTAGATGCCACAGGCGTGACACTTACGTGCACGGGATCTGTAAGGAGCGAATCGGCCAAGCCTTTGATTTCTTTTGGCATGGTAGCAGAAAAAAACAAGTTCTGTCGTTTCTGCGGTAATAATTTAACTACCCGCTTTATGTCTGGTAAAAAACCCATGTCTAACATGCGGTCGGCCTCATCTAGCACAAACACTTCAAGTCCACTCAAATTTAAATGTCGTTGATTTATCAAATCCAATAATCGTCCAGGGGTAGCGATCAAAACATCCACGCCTTGTGACAAGTTTTTAACTTGTTTATCTTGTCCCACACCACCAAAAATTACAGCCGAATGAAATTTTACGTGCTTTCCATAGGTGTTAAAACTTTCATAAATTTGCATTGCTAATTCACGTGTCGGGCTCACAACGAGCACTCGGGTGTGTCTGGGAGTTAAGCGAATTGGCTTTTTAATCAAATGATCCAAAATTGGCAACGCAAACGCTGCTGTTTTACCAGTTCCTGTTTGAGCCGCACCCAAGATATCGCGGCCTTCCAAAATTTTTGGAATGGATTGAGATTGAATGGGAGTAGGATTTGTATATCCAGTTTCAGTTATTGCTCTTAAAAGAGCCGGTTCTAAATTCAATTGATTAAAAGGAATAGAGCCTACGGACGTAGTTGTCGGAGTCATGTTTTTACCTTGTTTATCAGTTACGTCTTTAACTCGGCTTCGTATTCAAAATTGTACGACTAATTTTGGCCGGCGGGGGATTTACTGACTGAATTTGGTTTAAACATCAGATTCAAACCACGTTTTAATTGTTGCCCCGAGGGATACCACAGGGAATGTCGATAACGCAACAAAACTTTTATGTTGAAAAGTTTATATAACGACCAAAGATCCAGGACATGAAACCCATTGGCCAGAGAAAGGACACAATCGAAACATGATTTATTTTGACCCGAGTACTTTTTCGATTTTGTCTAAACGCGCCTTTATCGCAGAGTTTTCTTGTTTCAGTTTTTCAATTTCTTTTGCTTTTACCTCGTCATTTGCTTTTAGTTGATCGTAATCTGCCTTCATAGATGCTATGTCACGGTCTTGGGTGCCTTGATGTGCTTCAACGCCAACAAGCTTGTTATAAAGCTCCTGAGCGGCTTTAATCAGTGGCGAAATAAGTTCTGAGTATCTAACGCCGTAACGATCAGTTGCCTCATCGTGGGTAACGATAGAAGTCTTTTCGGACTTACCAACATCGGCAATAACTTGTTCTGCTTCCTGGGCAATCAAGCCATAGTGAACATCCTTATCAACCCCTGTGCGCCAACGATAAGAAACAGGTCGCAGTTTGTTGATGAAATCTAAGCCCAAGTCTGTGTTATAAATATCTTTTTTCTCTCTTCGATCTGAAGTATTGATCACACCATTTGTAGCATAGACTTCGGTGAATCTGTAAGTCGCACTTCCAAGTGTATAAGTATTGTTTGTTGCTGGAGATATGATTCCGGCAACTTGCAGTGTAGTCTGTGGCGCCGTGGTCCCAATCCCGACGTTTCCCGCGAAGTAATTTGGACTCGTTCCAGAGGCGTAAATTCCCCAGCCTGACGCACTGCTGTTTATAGCTTGTACTGCGTAACCAATATTGGCTGAACCATTGGCAATACCTCGCACGCCAATACCACTGGAAGTTCCTGCGGATTCACCAACCACACCGATTCCAGAATAGCCATTTTGACCATCTGCCCAACCATAGATTCCAATTCCATTTGCAGTTGATTCGCCAAAAACTCCAACGTTATTGGATCCACCGCCGTTTTCAAATGAATAGATTCCATAACCGTAACTTCCGCCTGGGGCAGTGTGAAACATTTGTGAACCATACGAAGTATTTGCTGATACGATGTGAAGTTTACTCGCCGGCGAAGTAGTTCCTATACCCACGTTGCCTTGAAGATTAGCTAAAATAACATTGCCGTCTGATCCAGTTGAATTTTTTGCACCTGGGTTTAGTATTATATTACCGCCATTTGTTGCCGTCATATTTCCACCGGCACCTGCGGTAATATTAATGGCTCCCCCTGAATTGCTAACGCCACCTTTTTGGCCAATTATATTTATAATTCCTGCCGCGCCTACACCAGCATTCCCACCTTGAATATCAAGAGGTCCAGCCGGAGTTGATGTACCAACACCCAATCGGCCCAATTTATCTAAACGCATTACTTCTTTGACCCCAAACGATTCAGAGGTCGTCTGAAAAGATAGCTCAGCGGATGCCTCGCCAGAAATGTGTACTGCAGAAATAGCTGTTGCTGCTTGACCAGAGGTCCCACCTACTTTGAAAGCCATAGAAGCAACAGCATTATCTGCAGATGTCTGATTATTTTCTAAAATTAACTGACCTGCAGGAATTAAAGTTGATGTATATGCAGTCGCATTAATATCTACCGAATGAATTTTGGCACCTGGGCTTGCCGTCCCCACACCGACGTTGCCGGCGGAAAGTATCGTCATTTTTGCGGTATTACTTGGACCCATTTGCATTGATCCAACCACTGTATTTGAAATGCCAACTCCGACAGTGACAGTGTTACTAGTAACACTGTTGCTTTTGCCAAGCGTAACAGAATTATCCCAACCACCGCCGTTGGACGTATTGTTTGTGCCGACCCAAACAACCGCCGCTCCACCACCAGAGGTATTGCCGGAACCAAGTAATATCGAGGCAAAGCCACCTGAGTTTCCATTGCCTGCTAAAAACCCATCGGTACTCGGGACAGAAATGGTGGAATTATAAGAGCCATTTTCTATTTTTATCGCACCGACAACATCCAGTGCCTGTCCCGGCGTAGCCGTTCCAATGCCAACCTTTCCTGTAGAGTAATAAATATCACTGCCTGTTGTCGTCCATTGTCCTGCGGGCGGAGTCGCCCAGGTGTTATCTCCGCGAAGAAAAGTTGAAGCTGTCGCGGACCCAGATCCCAGCCGAGCTGTGGCCAACGTGCCTGTTGTGATCGAAGAAGCCGGAAGAGTCGAGGTATTACCGACTGTATTTGTGGATGTGCCGTCATAAAATTTTAATTGTTTAGAAGTCGAATCATACCAAAAACTTCCTGCGACAGGAGTCGTTGGAGGTGATGCCGTCGAATAACTAGGAATAGCAACTGATGCTACCGTCGACGAATTCATATACTGGGTGCTGGTTCCATTTACGATATTTAAAAACTCGGCCAATTGAGGCGCTGTGAGTTCGGCAACCGATGAAGTGACCGGACCTCGAATGATATTCGTAGCTTTGTAACCCGCGATTTGTTGAGCTTCGATGGCTAGCGGAACAAAGTTTATAGCTTCATCTGGAAAGGGCTCCCAGCCTGAAAACGACCCATCATTGAAATACACTTTAAATCGACGCCCATCAGTGCTTGTCGGCGTGTAAGTTGTACCAACAACACAGGCCCCGCCCGGAAGGGTTTTAGTTCCTTGATTGGCTAACACTTGAGGAACCGTTAAACTACTCGAATCATTTCGAACACCAGAGCCATCATTCAATGTTAATGAAAATAATCCGTCAGACGTAGATAAATCTTTGGTTTGAATTTCTGAAAACAACAAGCAGTTTTCATTTCCGCTGGATCGAATTTGAACTTGAAACTGAACAGCTGAAGAATTCACTGCTGTGCCGTCGGATTTAAGTAAACGCCCATGATAAGAAAGTCCCGATCCAATAACCTGGCCAAAAGAAACTTGAATGAACAATAGTAAAACAAAAGCAAAATAAGCTTGTCGTTTCATGATAGTTTCTCATCGGAATTTTGACGTAAAACTTTAAAATCAAGGTAAATCGACATATCAATTTGAAACACGGAAACGAAATCTTCCTCGGTGATATCTTGGTCTAAATCTGGAAAAAACGGCGCTGTATTACTTAGAAATCGAAATTACGGCCTCTTGCGAATCGGTTTGTTGGGTGAATAATAGAAAATTTCCAAATGCTTTTAAATTTTTTGGATTGTAACCTGTATTTCCTGGAATTTCTTTGGTAACCCCTCCTACAGCTCCATCCGAGCGCCATAGCCAAGCAAAATCGGTACTCTTTTGTGGATTGTAAGTCGAAAAGTAAATGTAACGATCGGTGCTAAGCATGTATTGCGAACTTGGAGAATAATAGCTGGGCTGAATATTAGCCACTGCTTTGGTACCAACCGCTGTCCCATCAGTTTGATTTAATATCGAAGGTTTGTACAACCCGCCACCCGTGTCTACGCCAGACCAAAAGTAAACCTTGTCTTTGAAAATGACGGGATTGTATTCAAGACTTGAACTCATTGCAGCTAACTGTGTTGCTAGGCTGACGGTTCCAGCCACTGAACCGTCTGAAACCCAAAACTCAGTTGCATTCACGCCGTTAAAAAAAGAGAAATACATTTTCGAATTTAACACCACTTGCCCAAATGAAAAACTTCCTATAGTCGGAGTTAACGTTTTAAGCATTGTTGTAGTGATTCCATCAGTTGCCCAAAGTTCACGGCCGCCACCGCTGCGATCCACCATAAAAATGATTTTGTTTCCAACAGCTACGGGCATGCTACTGCCACCAACAGCGCCCGGTTGAAGATCACTCACCATACCGGTTCCACCAATTGTACCGTCGGTAACCCACAGTTCTTGACCCGAAGCCGCCGTGCTAGCGATAAAATAAACTTTTCCGCCCATCACCGCAAAACCCGAGGGGGTCGCATTAAAAGATGATGCTAAGGTGCTAAGAGAAACACCGTCGGTAGTATAAAGAGTCGTGCTGGTGCTAATAAACCCTATCGAGGTCGAAAAGTTTTTGTCGGTAAAAATTTGCATCCCAAAACTTGAGCCCGTGCCTGGAGTCAAATCAGCCAAAATGTGCGTCCCGGCAACTGTACCATCACTGACCCACGGCTCATAACCCGATGCCGAATCACTACCGTAAAAAAGAAACGTGCTATTCACAGGAAAAAATCCGCTCCCCGAAACACTGCCAAGATCAAGCGAAATTTGCGACACACTGTCAAATACACTTAAGACTTTATTATCGTAATACCAAATTTTATGTCCGGACGCTCCCACTAGGCTTGCACTTTCGGATACGGTGGTGATTCGTTGAGGGGCTAAATCTGAAACCTTAAATTTAAAAAGCCCACGTGGCTGGTTCCCTTGCTGACTGGTAAAATAGGCAGCGTTGTCATCGATCACCCAGTTCGGAGTTCCTTGAGAAGCCCCGTTGTTAAATGTAAATGGCGATCGAAACGAAAAGTCGGATGCGTTTGTTGTGGCCGGCGAGCCGGTGGTTTGATTTAGGCGAACCATAGCTCCGTTTGTAAGGCCGGATAATGCTTCAGAGAACCAGACACTGTTCACAGCATCGAACAAATAGGTTAAATTGGATCCAGCTGTTCCAGCGGTGTGATCTTGAAATAAATTGGTACCGTTTAATGTTAGATCTGTTGTCCAAAGTTCACGGCCAAATGACGGATGAACCGCCGTAAATAAAAGCTGACCATTTTTTTGGCGAATAGGACTTATTTGACTTAATCCCTTCGCAGTAAAAAATGAACTGGCTAAGGTTGTTCCAGGGATAGTGCCATCACTGATCCAAAGAGTGGGGTAACGCGCATCATAGCTAGCATTATTCTCGCTCGCAGAAAAAAGTAATTTACCATTGCCGCTAGCAACTAATTTTATCGAATAAAAAAACCCATTGTAAGGCAGATCGACCACTTTTACTGTTCCAGCCAAAGTGCCATCGGTTAAATAGATGCCAATTGGTTGCCCATTTTGATTCACTGTAAATAAGGTAGTATTGCCAACAGACCCAAGGAATTGAATCCCTTGGTAGGCATTGGCCGAATAAACAAGGGTTCCTGTGTTACCTGTATTGGGAACAACCCAAACTTCTGTGGTTGTAGACCCAAAAGAAACCGGTTTCTTCCAATAATAAACGCCATTATTAGACACGAACGGCGGCGTGGGAAAATAGAAACCATCCGTGGATTTAGCGTTGTTCATGACGACGGTACCTCCAACCGTGCCATCCGAGCGCATGGCATAACTATCACTAAACATGGCGCCGCCATCAAATGTCGCAAAGGCATAGTTACCAGACGTGCTGATTGGGGATGTATATCCACCAAATCCGACCTGTTGAGCATAAAGGCGCCCTGTCCCAGCAACAGTCCCATCGGTTGACCAAAGATTGTTACCAAACTTGAAAAAGACATAATTCGCCGTCACTGCTAAGTAAGGCGCAAAATTAGAATCCGCTACGTAAGAAAGTCGCGTAGTGCCTGCGAGTGTTCCATCAGAAATCCATATGGCCGTTCCTGTAGTTCCGAATCCTAAAAAAACCACTTTATTATTGAGGGGCTTAAATAAGTCAGAGTTAAAAGTGTCGACCGTATAAAATGGATAAATTTTATACGCCGACGGTGTTGGGACCCCTTCTTTGATTCCCAAATCTGTGCCCGAAAAAACTTTTTGGGTACCCGCAACCGTTCCGTCTGTCTTCCAAATTTCTTGACTGGTTTGACTAAATTGCCCCGTTTGAATAGCAATAAATGCGACTCCGCTAACATCTGCAATCGTAATTACAGAAGCGTTGCAAGCCGTATTACAAAAACTACCCAATTTGACTGACCCCACCGTCGTGCCATCTGAACGCCAAAGTTCGGTTCCATAAAGAAAGGACCGTTTCGTGAATAAAAAATAGTTCCCTTTATCTAAAAGGACAGCCGGTTTAGAAAACGTCAGGTCTAAATTGTCTAAAAACCGAATATCTGGATTTCCCTTTAGAGTCACTTCCGTAGATCCTAAAACTTCTTCGCCAACTTTGGCCGATAAAGATTTCTTCCAGATTAATTTAAATTTTTTCACTTGCGCCTCGGGCATCAGGATATCAAGCGTATTCACGCTGACTGTGAATTCTTTTTGGTTAGGTGAAAGTTTAATGCGACCCTGACTGTAGATATAATTGATTCCTGCCACAGCCGTATCGTTAACAATATCATAAGAAATCTCTGTGCCCGGATCCAGTGCCGAGTTTAATTTAAATACGACATCAATGGTAGACCCTTCATTTGAGGTCAGGCTCAACGGAAAATCATAGGGTGAATTTGGTTTCTCTCCTACTGACAACGAAGCACCTGAATCCAAACTTTGAATTCCAGAATTTATAAAACAGCCGGACAGCAGCAGGCTAGGGAATAATATCACTAAAAAATGGGCCGATCGGACTAGACACCTCATGAAGGTTATATCGGTAAAAAATGAAGAACACTTTAGGATCTGTCTATCAATCAGACACTTTCTTAAATTGAAACGTTTAGGGTTCTATAAAAGATTTTCCTTTGAAAGAAAGGTTAGTTACCTCAAAGACAAACGCTGGCGAAATTCCTGGGGATTTTTAATTATTTTAATTTCATCAAATAGCGCGCGAGCTTCTTGCGATCGCACCGAAAGTCCCTTTAGCCATTGTTTGGTTCTGGCGGTTGCAAAATGGTCGTTGATATGAATAGCCGATCGATCAAAAAACGTCCGTAAAATTTCAGTCGAAACAGCCCATTCGTTTTTCACGAGGTCCTTGTTATCATATTGATCCGATTCAAAACCATGATCTAAATAGTCGCGAATTTTATTAAATAAAAAAGGATCACTCATAATTCCCCGGCCAATCATAAACTGATCACACTGAGTTTCATACCTGCAGCGAATAAAATCGCTAACAGTAAAAATATCGCCGTTAGCAATTATTGGAATCGATCTCACTTTGTCTTTTATTTTTGGAATCCAATTCCAATGCGCCGGAGGTTTGTACCCATCAAGCTTAGTGCGACAATGAACGGTTATGTGATTAGCCCCGGCTTCTTCAATAGCCTTTGCATTTTCTACACAGACCGAAGGATCTTCAAACCCCAATCTAATTTTTGCACTCACTGGAATTCTAAGTGGAACGGCTGCCCGAACTGTTTTAACAATATTAAAAATACGATCACAGGATTTCAGCAGCGTGGCGCCGCCATCATGACGATTTACCGTCTTTGCCGGACAGCCAAAATTGAGATCAATCGCCAGTGCGCCCATTTCAACAGCTCGAACGGCATTGTCAGCGAGTGGACCTGCATGCCCGCCCAAAAGTTGAACCGCTACGGGCGTCCCCGATTTTGTTTTTGAGCCTGTTCGAAGCTCAGGGCAATAACGTAAAAGGACCGAATTAGGATGTAATTTATCCGTGACCCTTAGAAACTCCGTTGTGCAGAAATCAATGCCCCCCTGGCTGGTCAGCAAATCTCGCAGAACATAGTCAGTGACGCCTTCCATAGGCGCTAGGTGCAATTTAACGTTGGTCATTGGCACATGGAACTACCATTTAATAAAGCAACTCTCAAGTGGTACCACTCATTTTTCTTTCCGCAGTTCAGGTTTTGCGCTAGACTCGCCGTCATGTCACTAGAAAGTCATTTTGATCTACGAATACCCTTACTGCTTGAACTGGGTTTTAGGCAGGACAGACTGCCTGCTTTAAAGTCGTATGTTCAGCTCTTGTGGAGCGCCAATCAAGAGCTCAACCTAATCAGTCGTCAAATGACCTTTGAAGATCTCATAGACAATCATATAATCGACGGACTTTTGGCGTTAAAAAGATTTCCAAATGAAGTAAAGAACATCGCTGATTTTGGGTCTGGCGGAGGAATTCCCGGGGTCGTGTATGCCATCCATTTTTCTGATAAACAGTTTACGCTCTTTGAAAAAAGTATAAAAAAACAAGAATTTTTAAAGCGTTGTCTAACTCTAGCACCCAACCTCATTGTAAATGGCGATATTCCATTGCAGTTGGATGCCGTGCAATTAGTAATGGCCAGAGCCTTCAAACCGTTAGATGTGATTTTGGATATGAGTCGAAACTATTTTCAAAATGGAGGCCGCTATTTTTTACTAAAAGGTCGTCTAGAGAAAATTAATGAAGAACAGATCTTAAGCAAAAAGAAATTTAAAAACTTAACTCTGCACATTGAGTCACTTAAATCACCGATTTTGGAAGTGGAACGTCATCTGGTGACGATACCTTAGGGTCGTCTATTAATCCCAACGCTTGTTTATCCAAATAGCTAAGTTCCGGATTCTCGACAATCCATTCTACAATTTCAGCAGCTTCAAATCGCTGACGGTTGAAAAAATAATAAACGACCGCAAAGCCGGCTCCCAAAATATAGCCAACAAAGTGGCTCAAATAGCTGACTTCCGGATGGTAGGTTTCAGGAATAAACAAAACGACACTTAAAAAAACAGCAACCGCAATTCGTCTGCGCAAAGAATGCCGGCGATCTACAAGAACCGACAAAGTCAGCCAGACCGCTCCCATCCAGTAAACCAATCCCGAAATACCAATGACCCCCGTCGTTTGTGGCATCGAGCGCAAAACAACATAGTTTATAAGTCCGCCGAAAAAAAATCCTGCCAGTGGGAATACAAAAAGACCAAAATACCCAGTCAATAAAAAAGCCAGAGGCACCAGTAACACTAAATTACTTAGTAAATGTTCAATGTCGGCATGGGCAAATAGTGTGGACCACAATCGCCAATAGTCTCTGTTTTTAAAAACAAGCTCACCAGTGGCGCCCATCCAATTGGATGCGCCGATTATTTCATTTAAATAAAAATAACTAAATAGAATCACTGTAATGGCTAAAAAAAAAGTACTCAGGTAGGCCAAGTCATTAGGATTTCTAGTTAACCAATTTGCTTTTATCCGCTTTTGTGGATTCATCTCTTTAGTATGAGCGCAAAACACACCGTGTCTAGACGCAATACCTACTTTTACTATTTTATTTTTTCAAAGCTGACTAATTTTTTTACACTTTATTAATTGGAGCGAGCCAGCGATCGATATAATCCCATAGATCTTTGCCCATTCTAACGATACCTTATTAATCTATGAAAGCCTTTTGGTGGTTTAAACACGATTCCATTGCCGGGATGGCGCGCCCCGGATTTAATACAATTAAATGGTTTGACCTGCCCTTTCAAGAATCTCTGGTTTATGGTTGGCTTGGTCAGCACTCGGTTAGTCCGATTAGTCTGGATTCTTTTCAAAACCACGTTAAATACTACGCTCCAAAAATTTACGGTTTTCACAATTTGAACTCTGAATCGGGACCTCAAGCGATCGAGATTTTTAGCTCAATCCCTGGATTTTTAGCAGTGCTTCGTAGCTTAAATGAAAAAACAAAAATATATAAGGATTTCAAGGTTGAAGACAATGCCCTCCATTTCGCTGTTAACCATGAACTGATTGAAAACGAAATCAAATTTCTAAAAAATAATGGAATTCTTCATTTGATAAGTCTTACAGAAAAACAGCATCATCAATCACTGCTGCAAAAAAATTTTTCAACCTATCATATTCCCATCAACGATCTATCAGCGCCTACGCCGCAGCAAACAGTCGAGCTAGTTGAAATTGTGAAAAGGGCGCTCGTTAAAAAAGAAAGATTGGTTATTCACTGCATGGCCGGTATTGGCCGAACATCGACTATGATTTTAGCAGCACATATTTTAATGGGCGAAATGCTTTCAACACTAATGCCGATTCTTGCGAGACAGAACCCATCGTTTGCTTTGACAGCGCCTCAAGAAGAGTTTCTTAATTCGTTAAGTCTAAAATGCTAAATTTGAACCTATAGTCGGTTTGATCCATACTTTAGATTCTCTAAAAAAATTCTTTTGCTACCGCTTTAGTGTGCTAGAATCGAAACATGGTAACTTTAATCGATTATTTGAATGAATACCAAGCGTCTCATAAGAATCCAGTAAACATAAAGCTCCATTTTATTTGTGTTCCGTTAATAATGTGGAGCTTGCTTGGCTTTTTGCATGGATTTAAGCTAGTTGGCGACATTCACTATTCACATATATTCGCCTGTTTAGGAATATTATTTTACGTTTATCTTGATCACTGGCGCGTTACCTTGTCTATGATAGTGACCATCGGTCTTATGCTGGCGACTCTAAATTTTATTCCCTACCTAGTGACCACAAGTATAGTCGTTTTTGTGGCAGCATGGCTTGGTCAGTTTTACGGGCATAGGGTGGAAGGCAAAAAGCCGTCGTTTTTAAAGGATCTTGTGTTTCTATTAATTGGCCCTGTCTGGATTCTTAAGAAAATAGCACCTAAAATTGTTTATTAAAAATTCGGAATGACTTTTTGCCAAGCTAAAAAAGACAAGGTAAGAAAGACTCGTTGTCTAAAACAACTATCTTTGGTAGTTGAACCCTTCCAGAGGTCAACGTGTCCAAGCTAAAAGTTTTTTTGTCCGATAGTTTCAATCCTCATTTAAATTTGGCCACGGAAGAATGGATATTTCATAATTTAGATCCGTCCTACCAAATCCTTTTTATTTGGAGGAATGAAGAAACTGTCGTTATTGGACGCAATCAAAACCCTTGGTCGGAATGTAATTTAGCAAGAATGAAAGACGATTCCGTTCATCTGGCAAGACGCACTACGGGTGGCGGAGCTGTATTTCATGATTTAGGAAATACCAATTTTACTTTTTTATCCCCAAAAGAGAATTACAACCGTGACCACAACACGGCTATAATATTAAGCGCGCTTAAATCTTTTGGAATCGAAGGTTTTACCTCGGGACGAAACGATTTGCTGATTCCTTTTCCTGACGGTCCCCGAAAATTTAGTGGCAGCGCTTACCGCGAAAAACGCGATCGGGCATTTCACCACGGCACTTTACTGCTTCATGCTGATCTAACCCGGCTGGGAAACTATTTGACCCCAAATCCAAAAAAACTCCAGGCTAAAGGCAAAGAATCGGTGCGCGCCAGGGTAGCTAATTTAAGCGAACTTGAGCCCTCTATAAAACACGAAGCAATCTCTAGTGCCCTGATTCAATCTTTTGAGTCCTTTTATAAAAACTCGGCCGAACAGGAGATGTTAAATCTTTCCAGCCTAAAAACGATTCCGGAGCTCAACACTCAGTTTGAAAACTTAGCTTCTTTTGCCTGGTTATTTGGCAACACTATGGAATTCAATCAGCAAATGTCAGAGTATCTTTCGCTAGGATTTTTTGACTTTCAATTTAAGATTGTGGATGCGGTCATCTCGGATTTGAAGATTTTTACAGACTGCCTTTACCCCGCCCTAATTGATGATTTAACAAGTTCTTTGCGTAGTCAGCCATTTACCGGAGCTACAATTCGCACTCAACTTGCACACGCTAAAACTCATTTTCCAGAGCTATCTCAGGGGCTTACCGAAATTGAGTCTTGGCTGTGCACACAAATAGAAGTGTAAGACTAAGAACGTTGAATAAGCGAACTTGGATTATTAAAAATAACCTTAATGACGTCCGGCTGATAACGGGTCAGGCCCGAAAAATAGCCAAAAATATAGACACACAAAGCCACCGCAATTATTAAAGCAATTTTTTTTGCATATAAAAACATCAAAATCTTGGTTTCATTCTGTATCATCACTGTCCAATTTGGCATTGACACATTTTGTTTTCAATACTAAAGATTAGCTTCACGCATTATGCGGGAGTAGCTCAGTTGATAGAGCGATGCCTTGCCAAGGCATAGGTCGCGGGTTTGAGTCCCGTCTCCCGCTCCAATCTCTAACGAGATTGGAGCCATACTTATAAAATTGAGCTGACGACGATTTTTTACGTCGAAATGTTATGAAATTTCAGTAGATTTCAAAACTTGATGACAGAATGATGACACGTTGATGACAGATTT
>JAYVPD010000234.1:0-14042 GCA_043757515.1 Pseudobdellovibrionaceae bacterium | reverse complement strand
TCTTAATTTTACTTTTTTTAAAATCTGACGAAAAAGTAAGCTAAGATATAAGAGGAGAGGGCTAAATGAGCAAAGACAATAAAGGCACAAACGATAATGTCCTTGAGTTTCCAACTAAGCGAATGATCCGTCAAAAGACGATGCTTCGTACTCAAGAAAAGAAAGCCGTATTGGGACTTTCCGTTTTAGGTCTCTTTGTATTTACTGTGGCTGCCAATCAATGGATCGCTGATTTCAATAAATTCGGTTCAGCAGATCGTAATGTTGCCTCTATTCAGCTCGATAATAAGCAAACTATTTTAAAAGAACATTTATTAGCCAGGGAAATAGCGTCAAAAGAAAATTTGGTAGGTTTTAAATCTCAAGAACCTTCTTTAAAAGATGAAATGATTTTTTCGTCCCTTGAAGGAAAATATCGAGTGAAATCCGATAGCCAACGAGTTTTGGCGGTGCAGGCGGAAGACGACATGGATTCAAGAATTGCACTTGAAGACGGCGAGCTTTTTGTAAAGAAATACGTATCCTTATTTAATGATAAAGCCGTTCACTTTAAACTAATGAACAGATCAGACGCTTCAGAGGTTTATGAATTACTTGATCAAAAAGGCTTAGTTGTGGATCGCCTGCAACTAGACAAAGATGCTGCCGGTAAATTGACCCAGCTAAAGGTCCTATAGTTTTGATCCCCGTATTTCTCGCGGGGATAAATTTTCTAAATCTAGTCTTATTAAAAGCGACTACTTTGTCGACACAGTAGTATGGTAATTCAAGATCTTAATGACGGCTCAGTCGCCACTGCTAAAGAAAATCCGGCGCCCTATATAGATCGCTTTTTCGCAAATGTAATTGATTTTTTAATATTGGTTCCCGTTATTTCACTTTTTACCAGTGGAATTACTAGTGATATCCGTTGGGCCATTTTCAATCAGCACCCATCTGAAATTTATTTTACAATGTTGCAATATGGCTTTATTAGTTTTTGCCTTTTCTTGCTTTATGAAATTCTATTTCTTTACTTTCATTCAGCCACTCCTGGTCATAGATTTTTGTATTTGAAACTGGTGCCTGAAAAAGGTGAAGTAATTTCAATTTTCTCAATTTTTTTCAGAACTTTTTTTAAATTTCAAGCGTTGTTGGTTGGTGGTATTCCATTTGTAGAAATAGCCCTTAGGCGCGACAGATCTACGTTTTATGATCGACTTTCCCAAACTAAAATCGTTAGTTTGCGAGAGCCAAAGGCTGATGAGATTCATCCAGAGTTCCGCAAGATAATTCATCGTTGGGCCCATTCCTCTGTAATTTTGATTTTTGTTTTTGTCGCTCTTGGCTTTTACCAAACGGTAAATCGAACCAATGGATCATTGAATTCCTTAACAAAAGCGTCACCAACCTGCCAAGACTCGCTGGGGCAATACTTGAAGAGCTATCTTTCAAAAATTAAAGAAACTGAAAACTTAAACTGTGCGCGAACCGTAGTGGAAAGATCTTTTGAAAATAGAAGGGCAGAGAAATCATTAAATTACCTAGCTCAATATGTAGTAAGCCCTAACGACGAGTTAAAAGAATCCTATCGAAACAAATATTGTGCTGATCGCCCCAACAAACCTCTTTGCCGAGATGATTGGCAAACAGATTATGACGGGTTTAGGCCTGATGAAGAGGATGTTGTAAATCTTTTGGTCGAAATGAATGTGTCCTTAGCCAAAAACGACCACGCCGCAGTTTTCACGATTTTAGATTTACTTTACACGCATCTAGATTGGAATAAAAATTTGGAATTGTATTACCTGACGTCTTACATCTTTTTAAACGAAAAACAATTGGGCCGTGGTCCAGCGTCTGAAAAAAGTGATCGACGGCAATGGAATTCCATGAAAACAAGATTCTTAAAACGTATGAGCACAGTCGAATGATATTTCCGTGGCCTCGAATTTTTTTTAATCGTTGGGACATTAATATTGTAAATATCATTATTCTTGCCAACGTATTGCTGTTTTTCATTTTTTTTGTAGAATCCGAGAATGAAAAAGTTAAGTCTAAACTTTTTAATGCAAGCTATAGTGATCTAACCGCTGAATACTATTTTAAATTTTTGAATAAAAATATGGATATTGAAGCCAACAAGAAAATTCTTATTCAGTACGATTATAAGAATCCAAATCATCGAAGTCTTGTTAGCTCGACCGCATTACGGGATAAAAATTTTATAAATTCTTTAGATTATACAGTTTGGGATGCCGACGAAATCCGCTGGAAACAATGGAAAACGATGGTTGACGAATATCAAGAAAAGGTAAAAGACCAGACACTTTTTGTGTTGGGTCTGTCCCACGGGAATAAAGGAACTCTAAGCTGGATTACCTATCAGTTTTCCCATATGAATTTTTGGCATTTATTTAGTAATATGGTTTTTCTTTTTTTTATAGGCTATTCTATAGAATGGGCCATAGGATCGCTAGGATTTGCATTGCTTTATATTTTTAGCGGTATTGCAGGCGGCCTGTTTTATTTGTATTTCAACTCGACGACTTTGATCCCAATGGTTGGCGCTAGCGGAGCCGTAAGCGGGCTGATTTCATTTTATTCTTTTTATTATTTTAAAATAAATACACGATTTTATTATTTTTTAAGCCCCACAGCTTCAAATTATGGATATATCTATTTGCCAACCTGGATAATTATTCCGATGTATTTAGTCTCAGATTTGGCATCCTTTTCATCCCAGATTCCAGGTGTTTCAAGTGGGGTTGCTTTTTCAGCTCATATTGGCGGTGCCTTGTTCGGAGGCCTTTTGGCTCTTGTACTCAAAGCAACTCTAAAAAATCAATTCTTGTCCGCAGAAAAGCCCTAGATTTACTTTGGATATGAAAGAAAGTGATATCAGGGGTGGCAGAACGAGTTCGGCTGCATTTCTATGGACAGAATCGTAGACCTAAGCCAAATTGACACCATAAAATAGTGGAGGATTTATGTTTAAATCAGTTATTTCAATATCTGTGTTTAGTTTGTCATTATTTGCATTGGACAACGGAGCCTTTGACGCTTCTGGGTTATATAAAGTAACAGCGGTTCAGGCTTGTGCAGCTTATGTGACAATTGCCTGTGTGGATGGTGTAAAAAAAGATTTTGATGGTCATACTATATCCATTGTTCAGAGCGGGGATCGAAAAACTCCTGAGATTTGTACCACTCGTAATTTTAGAGAAGGGCTTTTTAATACGGGTGAATTCTGTTTTTCACAGTCGACGGATGGCAGTTTAAGTTTGTCAGTTACAGGATCTGGCTTCAGCGGACAGCAACAAGTAGCTGGTTTCAAAAATTATTCACAATTTCGTCGATCGGGTGCGGGTTACACTTTAAAAGAAGGATCCAGTCGAAATAACATTCAGGTTTACTATATTTATAATTTAGAAAAAATATCTAAATAAGTTTATTACTTAGCGGGCTTCTTTAATTCTAAAAGCTTTATATATTTTAGAAGCCCTGCCAGTGCAGGCAGGGTGCTGCTCAAGCAATGAAGAGCCCCTCCGCAACGAATTGAACTAGAGGAGTCCACCATGATTACTGTGTACCCTAAACTTCTATACAAAGCACTGGCCCTTTGGTCTTGTTTGCTAAGTGTATCGCTTTGGGAGTCATACCTAGGAACATAGGCTGTTTTGCCAAGAATTAGCGAATTTGTATAGCTTCTAAATGGGACAGTTTCAGTTTCCATTTCTGATTCGTCGATGGCCATCTCGATTCGAGTTACCTCATATCCTAGATCTATCAAAGTTTGAGCTTTACTATCAAAGTCAGCTTTCCACAAAGATCGTTCTGTTTTAGCCACTAAAACCCTGTATGGATCTAAAAACTTCATAAACATATCGACGTGGCCAGTGCCTTCTTTTTTTAATGGCTTCATCCAGAAAACTTTAGATTGCGAGCCGAATACTTCTTTTATCCAGTCATGGACTTGTTTCTTGGTTAAAGTGATTCCAAGTTGTTTATTTATATCAAATATCTTTTCCGAGACAAAAAAATGACCCCGACCGTCTGAGGTGTAGTTTCCCCATTCAAAATAAAAAGGAAGATCTAAGTGTTCAATTTTTAGTCCCAGCTTTTTTTGATAACGCTTGATTATTAGGTCTTGGAGCCAAGCGTCTGTAGAATCTGCTGATTTTCGGTGGTAGGTTAGGTTTAAAAATTTAATTTTTCCGTTTTTATCGACTATAATTTGCGACATAAAATCCCGTGTCCAGTTCCCATGTTCGCTAGGATCAAAGTCGTCAGATTTTGGAACGCCGAGAAATTCAATTCGGCCCGATTTTACTAGGTCTTCAAAGTTAGGAACTGATTTAGCTAAAGTTTTTTTGTAGTCCTCAATCATTGGTGAAAACCAAGGATTCTCTTTTTTAAATTCGGGAATCAGTATCAAGACGTTGGAACCTTTTGGAAGGTGCGAAATAATTTTGGCATGAATGGGTTCGATATACCCATTAAAATCAAAAACAGATAAAATCAGGTAATCTTGAGGCTGAAATTCAGTGATGGGGCCGGGGGCTAATGCAAAACTCGAGTAAAATTCCCGGCACGCCAACGTGGTTGCGTTCACCGATTTTACTAGTGTCAATAGTACAAAAAATAACAAATACCCGGATTTTATTTTGAACATACCTGATGTGTTGCTAATTCAATACCTTGTCCACTAGCGAGCTATAAGGATAGATTCAAATTGAGTGTCAATTTTTCAAACACTGGGCAATTTAGGAGCAGAAAGTGGGTGCCGCTTAGTTGGCGCTAAAAAAGCACGGCAACTACGGCTCATTTTTCGCATTTAACAAGAAGTTGAATAGAAGAGTTAACAGTTCCCTTAAATCCTGTCGTGTTAGTCGATGTATTTACAATTTTATACTTACCACAAATTTTTGCCGCCTCTTCATAGCAGCTCTCGACCGCACTGCAAGTTATAAGTTCGTGGGGAGTGCCGTCGGGACCCGTAACTAACTTTGGCGACGTTACGCATCCCGAAAACAAAAAAATAGTTCCTATCACTAGCAAAATTAGTCTTTCGGCTTTCATAAAATTACCTCCAAGCAATATTTAATCCTGCGGTGCAAATCCGCGTCTTAATGTATTTTCAGTCACACAAATGGGCTCGACAAATTGTTTTAAATAATCGGGGCCACCAGTTTTAGAACCAACGCCGCTCATTTTAAAGCCGCCAAATGGGTGTCGATCTACCATGGCTCCGGTGATTCCGCGATTAATATATAAGTTCCCAACTTCAAATTCAGTTCGTACCTTTTGAATATTGGCAGGGCTTCGTGAAAACAAACCACCGGTTAAAGCGTATTTAGTGCTGTTTGCAAACTTTAAGGCTTCATCGATATCTTTTGCTTTAATTAAGGCTAGCACCGGTCCAAAAATTTCTTCTTGGGCCAATTCTGAATCAGCGGGAACATCACCAAAAATAGTGGGCGCAATAAAATAACCTGAATTGTCGATTGAACCCGATTGCAGAACTTTGAATTGTGACGAGTATTTCAAAATCAAACCTTGAATGCGATCATACGCTTCTTTGTCAACGACTGGTCCCAAATAGTTTTTTGGATTCATCACAGATCCAACAGAAATAGATTTGGTTGCCTCCACAAGACGCTGAGAAAATTTGTCATACACATCGGCCACTACAATACAGCGGCTGGCTGCGGAACATTTTTGTCCGGCAAATCCAAAAGCAGAATAAACAACGGCGTCCACGGCTTCATCCAGATCGGCATCGCTATCTATGATCATTGCGTTTTTGCCGCCCATTTCAATAATGCATCGTTTTACATGCTGCTGACCTTTTTTAGGGATCGATGATTTATTTAATATATGAAGGCCAACATTCATAGATCCAGTAAAGGCAATCGTGCTCGTCAGCGGATGATTGACTAAATATTCCCCAACGACTTCGCCCAGTCCTGGCAAGAATTGAACTACGCCCGGAGGCAGGTTTAATTCTTTTATCAATTGAAATAAATTGTGCGCCATAATCGAGCTTTGTTCCGCAGGCTTCATAATCACAGTGTTGCCTGTCACTAGGGCTGCGGCCACTTGACCGCACAAAATGGCCAATGGGAAGTTCCAAGGGGCAATCACAACACAGACGCCTCGAGGTTTATAAATATACTGCGACACTTCGCCTGGCACATTACCAACGCGCAGTGGAGACGCCATTTCAGTCATTTGGTCCGCGTAGTAGTTACAGAAATCGATGGCTTCGCCAATGTCGCCATCGGCCTCCATCCAAGGTTTGCCGACTTCGAAAATCTGGGTCGCCATCAATTGCCATTTTCGATCATGCATCATTTTGGCAAGCTTTCGTAAATACTCGGCGCGGACAAGGGGAGTCGTTCTTTTCCAAATCTGAAATGCTTTGTGCGATTCCTGAATAGCCGCTTCTGCCATTTCTTGGGTCGTTAAGCCAATTTTAGCCAGCACCTGGCTAGACTGGGACGGATTTTCACGATCCATAAATTCTAGCGTTGTCACTGGTTTGAAATTAATTTCTGGCAATACCGTTTTTACGGATTCAACTTTAAATGTTTTCAAAGCGTCTAGAATTAATATTCTATTGCCTTCAACTGCGAAATCCGAAAGCGGCTCATTTACAAAATTTCGTTTTACTGGTGGCGTCGCCGCTTTTTGAACCACCGTCGGGGTCGCTTGCGCGGGAATTTTCGTTCTAGGATCGGTTAACAATTCATCCATACTTTTATTTTCAGCAAACTTTCCGCGTAGCCAAGATTCATTTGACGTGTTTTCAAGCAGCCGGCGAACAAGATACGCCATACCCGGAATTAATTCCCCAACGGGAGAATATTCGCGAACTCGGTAGCCCATTTCAGAAAATGTTTTTTTAATTGGCTCGGCCATTCCAAATAGCATTTGAATTTCAAAGCCATTTTTAGGAACCGATCGCTTTTGGGCCATATGCAACACAGCCGACAACGTGCGCACATTGTGAGACGCATAGGCGCCTTTAATATGAGGGTAGTTATCCATCAAAATCTGCGCGGCGTCTTCATAGTTGGCATCGCTTTCTGCTTTTACTGTGTAAACGGGAACCGGCCAGTTTTTTTGTTCCGAATCAATAGTTTCATAATCCCAATAAGCACCTTTTACTAAACGTACGGTAAACGGAGTCTTTCGCGTTTTTGCAAATTCGCAAAGGTCTTTGATGTCATCACACGAGTCTTTTAAATACGCTTGGATCACGCAACCAAAAAATCGATAGTCTTTAAATTCGTTTTCAACAATGATTTCTTTGAAAACTTCCAAAGTCAGATGTTTTACAGAATACTGTTCCATATCCAAATTTAGAAAAATGTTTCGCTCGATCGCTTTTCTAAATAAAGGCCTAAGCCGATCTTTTAAAATAGATTTTGTCTCAGTCCAAGCGCGGTCATTAATTTGAGAATACAGCGCTGATAATTTTACCGACACATTTACTTTAGGCAGGGCACCATCGGCGTCCGTATCAAGTAGAGGGTTAGTTTCCCATTTGTCGGCATCTTTCGCTAAGCCGTCCATTAATTCTTGGTATTTATTTAAATATTCAGAAGCTTCTTTTTCTGACAAAGTGGCTTCGCCTAAAATATCCACGGTAAACGTCATATTGTTTTTACGCATTTTTTTCAGCACTGGCAGTGCTTCATTTGGATTTTCACCAGTGATAAACATTTTCGCCATTTGAGTCACATTTTTCTTAATTGCACCAGCCATCAAGCCGGGCGCTAAACTGCCCAGCCCAAGTCCGACGTTGAAAACACTGGGCAGTTCACTGCCGCCTTCTGTGAAATATTCTTTCAAATGTTGCGCAACTTCGCCGCTTGAATTTAAAGACGGCAACACATCCACAAAGCGAAACATGTTGGTTTTAAAGGTTTCATTTTTCATACTCCAGTCCATAATGCTGCCATACCAAAAGTCTTTGGAAAACAACGATACTTTAGAGTTTGATTCCATTTTTTTTAAAATTTCACTGCCGATTTCTACAATACGTTTTTGGTCCGCGGAATCCATATTCGCCGAGTTCATAGAGGTTCCTTTGTAAAGCCAAGGGTGCGGTAAGCACCCTAGATAATGTCAGAAAGATCTACTCTATTTTCAGAGTCCACTCAATAAGGATTTGTTGTTTGGCGTTTTTTAGAAGGGATTTCATAATGTCACCCGAATGCAAAGGACCCACTCCAGAAGGCGTTCCTGAAAGTAAAATGTCATTTTCAGCGACTTGAAAATGAGTTTTTAAAAAAGAAACCAATTCGGGCCATTTAAAAACCATTTGGCTTAATTCGGCCGCTTGTTTTTTCTGTCCATTGATTTGCAATTCAAATGAATAATTTTCATTGGGATCAAATCGAATCCAGGGAGACAAAGGGCACGAATTTTTAAACGATTTTGCCAGCGTCCACGGCTCGCCTTTATTTTTAAGCTCATTCTGGCGCTTACGATCTGTAAGATCAACAGCCAGGCCAACATGGGAAAGTTCCAATTTCGAATCAAAAAGAAAGGTGATTTCTAGTTCATAGTGAAGCGACGCCACATGTTTTGGATAGGGCACTGAAGGCTGTCGCGTGACAGTGGAATCCGATTTTAAAAAAAACAAGGGCTGATCAGGCACAGTATTGCCCAGCTCTTTAGCATGTTCGGTATAATTTCGCCCAACACACCAAATACTCATATCCGTCCAAAATCCAATAAATTCCAAAGTTCAGTTTTTGAGAAATACATGTATTGGCCACTGGGCCAGACCGAGTATTTGGGCAAGCTAAGGTCGGTAGTGCAGTCAATGATGGTTATGAATTCTTCCACCCAATCTTGATGGGTACAGGCATAGACCGTTGGGGGTTTGGCAGGGTTGTCGGGAATATCTAATTGAAACCCGACCAAAAATTCTTGTACGCGCAAGCGAAAATCTTTTTCGGATTCTATGTGACTGCGCAAATCAAGCAAAGGACTAGGGGCAATTTTAATACGAGTTTGTTCACTTAAAAAAGACAGGGTTTCACGAGTTCTTTTTTTTGGCGAACATATCAAATGCGTAGGCGGCGGCAATTTTTTATTCTGAACCAGCTGCGCGAGCTGCCGAGCCTGATTAAACCCGGACGCCGATAAAGAAGAATCCGCAGCAAAATCAGAACTCTTTTCAGCATGTCTAAATAAAATAAAGTTCAACGCTGGCCTCACTATAAAACGAGATTGATTTTATTTATTTTAGAGGCAGAGAATCCCGGTTTCAACCGAAATTTTCTATGGACAGAAAATTAAAAAAATGTTTGACTGATTCTTCATGGAAAGAGTCCACCGCTTCGTATCCAACGACTTTACAGTTCGCGCCGCATCCGTAAACGCCACCGAGGTTGTTAAGGAAATGCAACGAATTCAAAACACCAATCCACTACCGACCATGGCAGTGGGTCGCGCCATGGTCGGCGCCTTGCTATTAGCCAGCCATTTAAAAGAAGGCCATCAGGTAGGCATCTACGTGCGCGGAGACGGCCCCTTAAGCCGAGTCTACGCCGAAGCCCATTTTGAGGGGCAGGTGCGAGGCTACACTCCGCACACTTATTTTGAACCGGAAAAATACACCCCAGGACTCAGCCTAAAAGAACATATTGGCGCCGGAACATTATCGGTCACAAGAATATTGCCATTCCAAAAACAACCACATCATGGGACGGTAGAACTAGTTTCGTCAGAAATTGGCGAAGACATTGCCCACTATTTAATCCAATCCCATCAAATTCGCTCAATCATTTCAATAGGTGTCTACATAGACACCTACGGAAAAGTCCAAGCCGCAGGCGGCGTATTGGTAGAAGTCATGCCCGGCGTAGGCGACGACATAGTAGATATCCTGATGAAAAACTCACAGGCAGTAAAACAATCCATTTCAGAAGAAATAATGAAGGGAAGCCTTTCCACAGATTTCGTAAAACCATTCTTAGAAGGAATCCCATTCACCGAACTAGATCACAATTTCCCATTAGATTATTATTGCCCATGCAATGAAGACCGAGTCACAAGAGCACTAGAAACCCTAGGTATCCAAGAACTAGACGACATGATAGCCAACAAAGAAACCGCCCAAGTCATGTGCCAAATGTGCGGAAAACCCTACGACGTCATCCCAGAAAAACTAGCCGAAATAAAAAACAAGCTCTACAGACAAACGCTAAACTAACGCTCAACTAAAGCCGAACTTACACTGAACTAACACTGACAAGCGTTTTGAAAACTTTCCTAAAGAGATCCAGCTAAGTGAAATTTGGCCTTCGAGTCCCCATTTGGGCTAGCTTTCGACCATGATCTTTTATTGGAAACCGGGGACTCGGAGGCTAAATTTCACTTAGCTGGATCTCTTCAGGAACCCGAAGTTAAAAAAAAGCCCTCATAACTAGTGAAGGCTAAATAAAACCGCAACTATAGAAAAAACAGCTATTCGTTACTAGTACTAGCAGACTTAGCCTGAGCACTCTTCATCTGAGTTTTGCAAATCGCCACTTTCTCTTCATAATCATCTTCCCGAGTCATAAGAACTTTCTTATACCCTCTGAACCGCTCAAGCCGGTCTTTTAAAAATTCTTCACTAACGCCGACAAGCTTGTCTTTTTCATCTAAGCCGATTTTATATTCGTCTTCTTTGTCAGTGATTCGATCCATTGGCTCGGTCCATTTAAGCTTGCCATCACCGCCATATTTAGGATCGGAAACGTCGGATTTGCACTGTCGAAGGACGCCGTAAAGGCCCAGTGAGCCGTATTTGCGGTTTCCATAGACTCGGTCTTCGAGTTCGTAGACTTCGATTTGTATGCGGCGTAACTCTTCGTTCATTTGGACTTTCTTTTGAACTACCATGTTGCCATCTTTGATGCCGACAGCGGTGTCGCCAGTGACTTGGCCATGATTTTTGATTTCGGTTTCAATCTTTTCCGCTTTGTTGGGATTGGACTTACACTGAGTTAGTACTAACATTAAAATACCGGCTGCAACTTTGACTAAAGATTTCATGCAATCTCCTTATGGACTGATGTTTATAGGCTAAGATTACAATGCCCAATTACAACGTCAATAAATACTGCTTGTGCAAGTATTCGGGCCGTATTAGATGTTAGTCATAGATGTATTAACTAACTTCGGAGTTTTATATGTTTAGAAGTGTACGCCTAATTTTTTGTGTCTTTTTAACCTCGGCTTTTAACTCAGCGTGGGCGGATTATTGTTTCGATAATGCCAATCAAAACGGTGTGATGGCGCGAACGATTTGTTTTAAGGACATCGCAATTTTAAACTTCGGGTCGGCCAAGCAAAAGTTATATTTAAGATCGGCTGATGTAGACGAAGCCTTTTCGATTCAAAAATGGGATAAGTCAAATTCAGGTTTTACGATGAGTGCTCAGGGTGAATATCTTAACTACGTAGAAAACTGCGGGATTGAAATACTAAGCAACTATCAGCTCAAGGCAATGTTTACTTCGCAAGGGCAGTATATTCATGACAAGAGCAATACTCTGATATTAACCTACAAATTCACGCCCAATCGTTGCCAAACACCAAGTGTTAACGGCACAGAGTCTTTTACTCCCAAGATCTAAAAACCGTATTTAAAACCTCTTTAAAAGTCAGGCTTCATAAAAAAGACGAATCTGGAGAAGAGGAGTTTCTCCTCTTCCAGCATTTGATTGGATTCTGTGAATGGCGTTTCGTTTCATTCTCTGGAGCGTCACGATCGTAACTGAGAGAAACTGGCGGGTCTTGCCATATGTATAAAGCAATACAGCTGCCAACTTGTTTTACACCGTGTTTTCAGATAGTTAACAGGGTGGTGTCGTTTAATACCCGATTAGTCGCTCGTTTTTCCTGGCCTTTGGTGCTGGTTTGTCTCTTAGGTAGTCCTATCAAACCCCATAAGTATCACTTATTTATATCAGCTTTTTTTATGTTGAAGATTAGATTCAGGTCTGGGGGCCGATCAGAGGCTTACAAAGAGCCACAGAGTGAAATAGTGGGTGTCTTCGTTTGAGACAGAGGAAAGCTAGGGAACTTAATATCTTAGCCAATATTGATCAGTTTTTGATCAGTTTTCTCAAAAATAGACAGTGTTTGCTAGATTCGGTGACTGTCTTTAAAAAATAAATAAATACATATAGTTAGCTCTAAATAGGGGAGTGTTTCAAAGTGGTATTTTTATTGCGATACCTATTTCTAGAATGCGACGTTGGACCCAATCTTTTATTGTAGCAGTATTATCCTTCGTTTTGTTGTCCCTTATTCAAGCTTGCGCACCTAAATCGCAAGAAGACTGTGGGTTCGTACAAAACGTTTATGGAGAACGCATATCTTGGAAGGGGCAGTTGCCGATTGTGATGAAAATTCACGAATCTGTACCTGCAACCTATTACGATACCGTGGTTCGCGCAGCCGAGACGTGGAATAAGGCCTATGGCAAAACTTTGATAGTGGTAGATAAAGACAACATAGTCACGGGCCCGGTGGTGTCTGTCAAAGACACTCAGAACGTGATCTATTTTTACCCAACCTGGGAAGCAAACAAAACCACGGAACAGGCGCGAACAAGCGTTTATTGGTTGGGGGATGCCATCAAGGAAGCGGACATCAGGATTAATGCTAAAGATTTTCAATTTTACGATTTGTCTTTAAGTAATAAGGGGCCTTCTAAAATCAATTTACAGGCTCTGATTATCCACGAGATGGGGCATGTGTTGGGTCTTAAACATAAAGACACTGAATCCAGCGTGATGGCGACTTATTTGGCCAGCCAAAGTGATCGGGTGCAAGTCGCTCAAACCGACAAGAAATCACTGACTTGTGAATATTAATTCGAACGTGTGAATCCACAAAAAAAATAATTTAAATTTCTATTGAGAATTGCTTAAAAAATAAGCTAGACTAGACAAACGGTCCTTAATTAAGTCCGTACTAATCCATTGACGGACTAGTCGTTAAAAAATACTCGATACCTATAGATGCACGTACTAGCCCGTAAAGGTGAGGTTTAAATGAAGAGCGATTTTCAATTATTGGACGTAAGTTCTGGTTCTAACGATACACTATCTAGTCTTTCTGACAGCTCGCTAGCTAATTTTAATTCAGTAAATTTAAATAGTCTTGGCAAAAATTTGGTCTACAACGAAATGGCTGATTTTCCAGTCAGGCGCCGAACTGAACTTGAAACTCTGCAAG
This sequence comes from Pseudobdellovibrionaceae bacterium, assembly GCA_043757515.1. Taxonomy (GTDB): domain Bacteria; phylum Bdellovibrionota; class Bdellovibrionia; order Bdellovibrionales; family Bdellovibrionaceae; genus UBA2316. The sequence goes on along the minus strand of JAYVPD010000234.1, from coordinate 809 downwards.
AAAATATGTTGGTCTTAAACGAGTTGAATGAACGGCTGTCTTTCTTATCTAAAGAAATCAAATATCTGCTAAATTTGAAATAGTCTGAAATCGGCGATTCCACTTTAATTTGTCCGTAAAGTAAGCTTCAAAAAGACCGAACTATTTATCAATGGTTCGGTTTTTAATTAACTTCTCTTTTCTTTTAATTTTTGGATTTACAAGTATTGCAAAAGCAGAGTACCGCGTTTTTGAATTAGAAATTACTACTTTTGCGGACGAACCTAAAGGTGAATCACCCGCCGCGGCTATAAAGGCTGAGGCCCCGGCCAAAAAGCCAGCGCCCGAAGTCGTTGATAAAAAGACCGTGATTTCAAACTTGGATCCCGAGCAATACCGAGGTTACCACACAGTCAAGCCTAACCAAAAAATTCGCTATCTAAGCACCTGGCGTTGTCCTGGTCGAACGGACTATAGGGACTATTGTCCTAATCCTAAAGTAAAGACTGCGACCGTATCTGCAGCCGCACCTTTGGAAACCAAGTAAGCTCTGATAGTATGTCAGTATGGCTGTAGATCCTGCAAACGAGCGTTCGCGCTACAATTCTCAACTGAGTGATATTCAAGCTGACTATCAGGAAAAAAAACGCAAACTCGTTGAAACTAAAGAAAAAGAAATCGACAACGTAAAAGATTACTACGATCAAAAAAAAGAAGACCTATCTTCGTCTCAAGAAGCGGCTGTGAATCATATTCAGGTCTCGCAAAAAAAGGAAGTCGAAAAAGCGGAAGAGCAGCGCCACACGATTGTTACTAAAAATCATGAAGAA
>JAYVPD010000233.1:0-14120 GCA_043757515.1 Pseudobdellovibrionaceae bacterium | reverse complement strand
TTTCAAAATGAAAAATATCTTCAAGGATCTGAAATGGAATGCGACGTTACGGTCTTAGTCACAGAGGTCAAGGATCCCGTGATTAAACTTGCGACTCCGTAAACACTTTGTTACGTTAAAATTTTATTTATAAACTCATTATTCGGAAGGTTTTTATGGCAACGGACGTTCAAATATTTGAAGGTGCAATCGACAAAGGCCTAGAAGGTATAGTCGCTTGTTCAACTCAAGTTTCCTCTATTATCGGCAACACTCTGAGCTTTCGAGGATATACGATAGAAGATTTGGCACAAAATTCTACTTTTGAAGAAGTAGTGTATTTGCTCTGGAATAGTGAATTGCCTAAAGAAAAAGAATTGGCGGCATTCAAGGACGCTCTTCACAAAGAAATGAATTTGAGTCCTGAAATTGTGAAAGTTTTAAAAACGATCCCGACCAAAGTGCATCCTATGGCTTGGCTTAGAACAGCGGTGTCACTGATGTCGCATTGGGATAGTGATTCCAATGATAATTCAGTTGAGGCCAATCGACGAAAAGCGTTGGGATTGACTAGTAAAATGGGCTCTTTAGTCTGCGCGTATGAAGCCATTCGAAATGGCAAAGAGCCAACAAGTCCTGTTGCTGGAAAGAGCATGGCTTGGAATTTCATGTACATGCTAAATGGCGGAAAGGAACCAGATGCTGAAGCCGTTAAAGTATTTGATACCTGTTTAATTTTGCATGCTGACCATGAATTGAATTGTTCGGCGTTTGCAACACGGGTGACAGCGTCGTCACTGTCTGACCTTCATTCTGCGGTTGTTTCTGCTTTGAGTGCGCTAAAAGGCCCATTGCATGGCGGAGCGAATGAACAAGTTATGATTATGCTTAAAAAAATTGGCACGATTGAAAAAGCTCACCAGTTTGTAAAAGACGCTTTGGATGCAAAAGAAAAAGTTATGGGTATCGGCCATCGTGTTTATAAAAATGGTGATCCTCGTGCCGCTATTTTGCGAAAAATTTCTGAAAAACTGACGCTTAAAATGGGCGAGCCAAAGTGGTATCAGATTTCTACATTGATAGACGATACGATGAATAAAGAGAAAGGTCTGATGCCCAACGTGGATTTTTATTCTGCGACAGTTTACTATGCATTGGGAATTCCGACAGATATTTACACCCCGATTTTTGCAGTGTCTCGAATTGCAGGCTGGTGCGCGCATGCATTTGAACAATATGCTAATAATCGCATTTACCGCCCTCGCAGTAAATGGACTGGCAGTAGCGAACGAGTTTGGAAAGCAGCACCGACAAGATAACGGAGTGTCATAATGGCTAGTATTTTTACAAAAATAATCAATGGCGAGTTGCCATGCTACAAAGTCTTTGAAGACGATCAGTCGATTTCTTTCTTGGCCATTGATCAAGTGACCCGAGGACATACTTTGGTTCTTCCAAAGGTTGAAGTGGACCATTGGACTGATGTCCCAGAAGACGTTTTTTTGAAAGTTCAATCCAACGCCCTTAAAATTGCCAAGGCCGTTCAGAAGTTCACTGAAGCACCTAGAATATTGACAGCCACAATCGGGTTTGAAGTTCCGCATTATCATTTGCATCTAGTGCCAGGGAAAAAGTTGAGTGATCTTGATTTTACCAAAGGCAAACGGCTGAGCCCTGAAGAGATGGAAAAAATTCAAAAAGGTATTATTTCATTTTTAAAAAGTGAATAGTATTAACACTCACAAAAAGACTGTTGCATATATTTTGTAGTCATTGTGTATTCACCGCTATGAGCTCAGAAAGCGGTATTACCCAGATTTTTAAACGCCTCATTCATAGCCATGAAGTGATTGTTTTATCCAATTCAGAATTGGCTGGTTTACCTTATACGCACAAGATAGAAAGCTATTTTGATCCTCGAATCTCGATTGGGGTTGTTGATTCTGATCCCATGCAAGTTATTAGCAAGATCCAAATGGCTAAAAGAGCCCAGGTAAAAATTGAAAACTGGGACCAAAGTGAAATTGAAAATCGATTGCTAAAATTGAAAGAGCAAATTCTAATTCATTCCGATCAGATTGCGACGTTGGAAGCCCATTTCCAAGGGACCTCCAAAGACTATCAAATGCGTTGGGCTGTGCAGCCCGTGCTAAATAAAATCGAATTTTTGTTGGAAAATGAGGCGCTTTCAGGCGAGTTAGTATCCAAGGGTTTAATCGGTGCGATCACGCCAAAAGCGCATTCTTTTTATGAAATTGGGTGGCGTATTTTATACTCTATTTTTCATAAAGACGCGTTACTTATTAAGCCGGCGACGGACGGGGCACTTAGTGCTCATCTTTGGCTTGAGCTATTGAAGTATTGTGATTTGCCAGATGACTTAATTACGGTGGTATATGGCGAAGGAAAAACCGTTGGCCGATTTATTATGGATCACCCCGGAGTTAGGCACATCAGTTTTTCTGGGGCCTTTGATTCCTTAAAATCATATTCTATTTCATTGGAAAAAAAATATCAGTTTTATTTCAATGGGAAAAATTCGGTCGGTGTCTTGGCTGATTGCGATTTTCAAAATAAAATGCCTGAAATTGTCAGATCCTTTATCGAGCATAATGGAAAAAGTGTTTTTTCACCTGCGCGATTGTTTGTTCTGGAGTCCTTTGAAAAAGAATTTATATCAGTATTAAAAGATTATTTGCAGAAAGTTCCTAATTTGAATTCGATAGAGGATCACTTCGGATTTTTGCCATTGCGCGGTTTTGAATCGACACGGTTGAATCAAATGCAATCACAAATTAAACGGGAAGACGCCAATTTGATTTTTGGAAACGATCGATTTGCGACCTTTTCTGATTTACCGAATTGTTCAGAAATTCATCAAGAAAATTTGGAATTACCTGTTTTTAGCGTCACTGCGGTAAAGTATGCCCATGAAATCGCACGGTGGGCGAACAACAATTCGTTTGGCCATACTTTTAGTATTTTTGGAACTCCAGAAAAAGCAATTAAACAAAGTCGAAAATCAGAAGTCGGGAAAGTATTTATAAATCCCAATCCCCTTCATTTTGAAACTGTCGTGCCTGTAAAAGCATCTTCATTTGGCGATGTTCGTTTTGAATTACCAAATTCTTTCTTTTCGTATAATAGGATTTAGGCGTAGGCTAAAACTTTAATTAATAGTTCCGTTGTTAATAAAATTAAAACCCATATTTGGGGTATACGATCCACCACTAACAGTCAGTGTAGATCCTGTTGATATTGTAAAAATATTATTAACAGAAAGGCTAAATCCGTTCAAATTGACGGTTCCACTTTGTATCGTCAGGTTTTGCCCAGCATTTGACGCGCTGAAATTTGAATTCAGAGTGAGTGTGCCTGAACCCTTTGCTATGGTTACCAGGCCAAGGGGAAGGTACGCACTGGCCGCCATATTGGCTGTCACGTTTCCATTTCCTGAAAAGGTTAAAGGCGACGCCGAGCCACCTGTTTGGCATCCCAAATTTGTTGCGACAAAATTACCTTTAAGATCAATGGCTCCGCCATAAAACCCACCATTGGAGCCCGTCACGTTGCAGGTTAAATCACCGGAAATTTTTAAAGTTCCAACCAAATTCAACCCAGAGGCATAACCCCTGTTTATATAAAAATTGTTGAAAACGATCGGGCCAGTATCAAAGGTCGAAGGGCTATAGGAACTTAGATTTTCACTTCGTACTAAAGTCGTTCCCATATCAACTGTTCCTGAAGTGTATTTCAAGCTTGAGAAAAGAGTAATGGTTCCGCTAAATGTCGTAGTTCCGGTGGATGCGATTTCTAATGGCCCCTGATAGGTGCCCGAATTAGCAGTCACTGTTTGATTGACACCAACTAACTTGTACAAAGCACTTCCCATGCAGCCATAGCTGGTTAACGTAAGATTTCCCGAAATCAGGACGGTTCCGGTGTCAAAAGAATTTCCGGCTGAACCTGGGCTTGCGCAATCGAGATTTCCGTCAATGATTAGGGTGCCGGTGATAGACATGCCAGATGAATAGCCTCTGTTAATTTCAACATTTTGAAAGTGAATGTTTCCAGGTACCAATGAAGCAGGAGAATAGGCATTCTGATTATAAAAAACAGTTCGGGCCGTGCCTACATTAACTGTTCCAGAAGTATAAATAAATTTCGCTGTCCAGTTATGTGTTCCTGACAGGTTTATGGTTCCTGTGGATGCAATTTCAACACCTGGTAGAAGCGCAGAATTTACTGAGGTAATTGTCTGTGTCCCGGTTCCAACAAGCTTGACGGTTGTCGAGCCTTGGCAGCCACTGGATTGAATGGTCCAATCTCCACTCAATTCAATCGTACCGCCATAAAAACCGCCTGCCGTGCTTGAATCATTGCAGATTAAAGTGCCTATGATTTTTGTAGTTCCAGTAATTGTGATTCCTGAACTGTACGCTCGATTAGATAAAATTGTATTAAATTGAATATTTCCAGAATTTAGTGTTGTAGGTGAATAGTTATTGCTTTGATAAAAATAAACGATTCCGCTATTAGAATTAAAAGTCGGAGAATTGGAAACAGCGAAATTCCCCGTAACTGTCATAGTATTTGAAGTCGAAGTGAATGTCCCGCCCGACAGTGTATAGTTAGGAATGCTAATAGCCGCGCTTGTGCCATCAAACTGGCCGGCGGCTTGGCTAAAGCTTTGTCCTAGTGTCAGCGATCCAGAACCTAAAACTCTAACAAGTCCCGTATAACCCAAGTTTAAACTCAGACTGTAAGTGCTGATCACGGTTGAAATATCAGAGTTGCACGTATGGGTGCCATATGTACATGTTCCATCAAAAATCGCTTTGTGATTTGAATTGGCAACTTGATTTGGAACTCCGGTCAAACCTTGGCATTGATTGGATGCAATTGTTCCGCACCAATTACCAGATGTACCCCAGGCGGAAGAAACTTTTCCAGTCCAAGTGTAGGTATCAAACACATTCATGGTAACAGTTGCACTGGCAGAAGCCCCGTGTGAATCCGTTAAAGTATACGTGAATGTCTCAACTCCAGTGAACGAGGCTGATGGAGTGTAGGAAACTGTGGACGCCGTGAAAGTGACTAGGCCGCCTGAGCCTCCTTGAGAAACTGCGGTAATAGTTATAGTGTCACCCGCATCTGGATCTGAATCCGCAACCGTAGCGCGGGTACTTGAATCTGTCGCTGACACCACATTCAGTATGACAGCAGATGATCCCTTCATAATTCGAACTGGTCCGTCGTTATTTGCGATAGGCGGTGAATTTACATAAAATGAATACAGACTGTTACTAGCACTGGAAACAAGCGAACCCAAACGCGATTGCACCGAGGCTTTGTAGGCTTGACCCATCAATAAATTACAGGTCGAGAAATTGTAGGAAAGCAACGCAGTGATTTGCTGAGGACACACTATTGTCACGCCATCAGCTGCCAAAATTTTTACGACATAATCAGTTGCACCCGCAGAGGCTGACCACGAAACAATAGGATTCAGGCCGCCGACCAAAAAGGCATCAGCTACCGCATCACTCGCACCAGTAATTCCGGCGATGCTAAATGCACCAAGATCATCGTTGGTAATAGTAAGTGTAAACGTAGTATTCGCGCCAAGCGCTGCGTTGAACGGCGAGCCAAGTGTCACTATCACTGTTTCATCAGGCTCATAAGCTGTGTCGTCAATGATTTGAATCGTGATGGATCCACTAGTCTGCCCCGCAGGGATGGTGATGGTAGAAGATGAAATAGTATAATCTGAACCTTGAGTAGCTGTGCCCGAAAGGGTTACAGGAACAGTGACCGTCTGTGCAGAAACGGCATTTAACATGGCAGTAACAGTAACTACAGTAGGGTCTTCAATTTCCGTTTGGCTCGTTTGAGTCAAAGTAACAATTGGCAAATCATTTTCGGCAATTGAAAGGGTTAACGTATCAGGTTGTGCAGTAAGGTCGATTTCTTTAGTTGTTAATTTTAGGTAAACTGTTTTCTGGCCAGTGTATACGAAATCATCGGCGATTTGAATTGTTACTGGCACTGATAAACTGCCTGCCGGGATGATCACTTCAGTTGGACAACTGGTAATCGCAGAGACGTCTCCGGAAAGAGCCAGGGAAACAACCAGGTCTTTACTCAACTTTTCTGTTAGTTGCACGCTGACAATGGCGGCGGCGCCTTCTGATAGGTTTAAAAGTGTAGAATCAAAATAAATTTTATGAAGTTCTGAAACCCCATCAGCCACCACCGGAACTGTTTTAATATCTGCGCTAATTGTACACGAAATTAAGAACGTCGAAGACGATGCCAATAGAAGGAAATAAAGGAAGTAAGCTATCAAATTACGTACCATATAACAACCTAATCGGCACGTTGGTCTATAGACTAAAGCCGATGTTAATTTTTCTTTTAAATAGAATGACGAGGATATAGGAACCAAATAATAGTGACTAAAAAGGTTTTTATCAAATTGGGACGGTGAAAATTCTGTACGATGTGTATTGTGAAAAAGGTAACTTAAATAACAAACTCCCCTAAAGTCTTAACCGTAAAAAAAACTTCGTCGACTCCGTTTTCTAAGGCTAGGATTAAAAAGTGTCAGGTTGGCTTTTCAATATGCCCAGAAATTTAAAGAACAGCCAGGTTCGCTGTCGACTCCAGTTTGGAAAAAGTTAAAATGGTTATTGTCCGGTGGATTAGTAACGGCTCTGGCTATTGCTCTTGTTTTTAAAAAGTTCAATTTAGATAGTTCGAAATCAGTTTCTGAAAAATTAGAAAGTCTCGACGATATTAAGGTTTTGAAAAACATCAAATCATTGTTTCCTAAAAAAATTAGTTCGATCGAAAGTACTGACGACGGCGAATATCAGCTAGTTTTATCTCAGGGTACTGAAACAGATTCTGTACTGCCTTTGATAGTAGAAATCAAGGCCGGCGCCACAAAAAAGAAAATCATCACGTTTTCTGGACAAACATTTTTGGTCCCCAAAGCCGATGGGTCTTCATAGAAAGTAGAAGTCTATTTCAATGGAGGCCACCGAAGCAAAGGCTGATATCATAGTTTCTGGCCAACGTAAAAGGCGTGTTGAAGCGGTCAACTCTGAGTAATAAAGTGGTAGCAATAAAGCTTGCTAAATTGGATCCCAACGAAAAGAGACAGTCTGATTTTAAATTTGAAGTTGATTCGCTTTCAGATAGTTTTGTTGATGAGTTTACGAAACAGACATTTAAAATGGTGATCAACGATCCTAGATAGATCTAAATTTTTGACATCCTTTAGGATATGCGTAATGACTTAGCCGCAGGCTAAGTCATTACAGTTTAGCGCAGGAGTTAATAATCCAATAGGTGAAACAGCGAGCCGCACCATTACCGCTGCGACAATCCATTTGCACCACGCTTTGAAGTATCGGTTTCCATCCGGCAGCACATTCGACCGCGGTATTTGATCCTTTGTTTGGACAAACAGTGATGGGCCAGGTGGCGCCGCCGTTGCCTTCGGGAACATTCGCAAGCTTTGCACCCGAAGAATCGATTGCACCGTTGTGTGCGATACTGAAGTTTGCATCTGCTTGCATGGTACAGTTCCCTGCAATAGCACCGCGAACATAGGTCTCTGCTGCTGCGAATTGAGCTGAAAGTAAAAAGCCTAAGCTTATAGATATAAGTTTTAACCAGTTCATGAATCCCCCTGCCGTGATATTTAAATCTCTATTATAACTCTAATTTTTGCACTAATGATAACTCGGTCCTACTATTTCGCCAACTGACAAGTTGCGGTTCCGCAGGAATTGGACGCCGTCGTCCCTGCTGGTGAGCACGCACTTCCGATTGCCGCAGGCGCTGGTGTCGGCCCAACACACGCTGTTGGATTAGTATAAACCCACTTTAAAGTTTCAGCCGGTGTGGTGACAGAAGACGATGTACCAGATCCTGATGAGGATGCTGTTGTTCGTGAATTTGAAATCTTCGAGCAATTATAGGTTGCCCAATAAGTCTTGCACATAGTTGCGCCTTCGCTAACACTGCAATCCATTTGTGATACTTCATGAGCTACGACCTTAAAGCCGTCCGCACACTTAACAGCAGAGCCGCTGCCTGAATTAGGACAAACCGTCACAGGCCAAGTGGCGCCGCCAACACCGGCGGGCACGTTAGCTAACTTTACACCATTTTTGTCGATCGCTCCATTGTGCATAACATTGAAGTTGCCGTCCAGTTGCATAGTGCAGTGTCCATAAAGCTGTCCCTCGACATGCGCCATGGATGAAACCATACCTGTTGAGTTGTCACTTTCAGTGCTAAGGTTTTGAGACCCAGAGGCGGTGCTATCAGCCGTTGAGGATTGCGACGTGCTACTGCTATCGGCTATAAAGCCCACTTTTCCGCTACAGTTTTGAAAAGCCACCACTACTGACACCGTACAAATTAGTGTCCAGATAGTATACGCTCTTTTTTTTGAAAAGAATTGTTCTTTCATTGGATCCCCTCATATAGAAAAATTCAAAAATCGCCCCTGCTTTGTTAGTTTAATTGAATAAAAGCAATACAACAATAGTGTCTGATAAATTGTCGTTTTTTTAAACTGAATCAGGATGGCGGCGATCGTAGGGGGGTTCCAATTTTTCAATTGTGAGATTTAATTTCAAATTGGGATTTTGTCGTCTCAGAATAAAACGTCACTTCAGTAGAAAATTTAAAAAATACGAAAGTGATTTCAGATTGAAGGTTTCATTGGTTAAAAGGGGAGATCCCGCGTTTATTGCGACGTCCATCCGCCATCCAAAGTCATCGCAGAGCCCGTAATATTTTTGCCGGCCTTCGAGCATAAAAACAAAGCTAAATCAGCGATATCAGAAATCTCTGTGAATGTTTTTGAAGGCTGTTTTTCTTCTAATAATTTCACTCCAGCATCTTGGATTGAAAGCCCTTCTTTTTGCGCGCGGTCGCGAATTTGATTTTCCACAAGCGGAGTTTTGACCCAGCCCGGGCAAATCGCATTGCAGGTGATTCCTTTGCCAGCAGTTTCAAGGGCCACCGTTTTCGTAAGTCCAATTAGTCCATGCTTGGCAGAAACATAAGCAGATTTATTTACCGAGGCAACCAGCCCATGAACCGATGAAATATTAATAATTCGGCCTTCAGGTAATTTTTGTTTTAAAAAATTCTGTATCAATTGAAAAGGCACAGTTAAATGCAGCTGCACCAGTAGTTCCCATTTTTCTAGTGGAAACTCATCGACAGGCGAAACAAACTGAAGACCCGCATTATTTATTAAAATATGATGAGTCGGCAGGCTTTGCATAAATTCTTGAAAATTATTCTTATTTGAAAAATCCACGGAAAAATACTTAACTGACACGCCCGCTTTTTTTTGCAGAAGCTCTATCGCTTCGGCCATTTGATTCGTTGATTCTAGGCCCTGCAGAATCAAATTTATTTTCTTATCTGCCAATGCTTGGGCGACGCCCCAACCAATTCCACTTGAGCTTCCCGTAACGAGTGCCCATTTATTTGAAAACATAGGTACCTTCCTGCAGTGATAATTAACAGGATCCAGTGGTTTTTAGCAAACGGAAACCCTATTAAACTCTAGCTAAATAGCTCTAATTGGTTTGGGGCTGAGGTTAGTGAAAAACCTGCTCTACAAATAATTGACAGTACGATTAGTACCTCTGTTGGCATACAAGAAGGCCTCAAGGTTCTGGGGTTTTTAGGGTGGGTGTTATGTTTTCTGGAGTTTTAAGCTTTATTTTTATTTTATTGGCTATCGACCAGTCGGTTTTTGCGTCGAGCCATTCTTGCAGTTCATTTTATGCCAGTAAAAGCGTTGGTCAAATTCATGATGAAATCACAGAGACCTTATATATCGGAGTGCCAGTTAAAGTTCGCCCTTTTAGTGCGAATGGAAATAAAAATCCATTGTATTTAGTCACCTTAGAAAATCCAAAAACGCAGAAACAGATGACTGCTCTTTTTAAACCCCGAAAATATGGGGACGGGGACGGTTGGAATCGTGTACCGATGGAATATGCGTCTTATGGAATTTCACGATTGTTAGACTTGGATATTATTCCCCCGGTGGCCTATCGTTATGCTTTGACCCTAGATGGAAAGTTTTTCTCGGAAGGGTCCATGCAATACTTTGTAAAAGACGCAACCTTGTTAAAAGAGGTCGATAAAGCCAATTGGAATACTAAAGTAGACGAATTTATTTCAAATGCCCGTGTAATAGATATTTTACTTCAAAATCCAGACAGGCATGCTGGCAATTTTATATTTGGCTCCCATTGGGTGGACGAAATCAGCAGACCTTTTGTAATTGATCAGGCTGCTAATTTTAGGCACGGCACCGATATGCGGCTTTCAACCAAAGGGCCATTTAACAAGGAAGCGATTACCCAATTTGATTCAAAGACAGTTTCAAAATTGCGGGAATTAAGTGAAACTAAATTGAAAGCTTTTATTCCTTTCATTTCGAAAATGGAAATCGAAAGAATATTGCATCATCGCGATGGTTTAATTTCCTCTATTGATAGTCATTCTTCGGGCAAATAGTTTCCAACGGGCAGCTGTTACAATTTGGCGTGCGGGCTTTGCAGATTTGACGCCCTAAAAAAATCATTTGATGGGAAATCTGAATCCAATCTTTTTTGGGAACCAATTTTACGAGATCGTTCTCTATTTTTTCAGGAGTTTTGTTTTTGGTTAGACCCAGGCGCTGACTGATACGACTCACATGGGTATCAACAACGATTCCACTGGGAATTTTAAATGCCACGCCTAAAACTACATTTGCCGTTTTCCTACCGACTCCGGCTAATTTAACTAGCTCGTCACTGTTTTCTGGAACCTGACCCTCAAACTTGTCACAGAGGTCTTGCGAACACGATTTAATATTTTTTGCTTTGTTTTTATAGAACCCCGTCGATCGTATCAGTTCCTCAATCTTGGAAACAGGGGCCCCAGACATCGCTTTGGCGTCAGGAAGAAGTCTAAATAGTTCTGGTGTAACCTTGTTTACACGTTCATCTGTGCATTGGGCTGACAAAATGGTGGCTACAAGCAATTGAAATGGAGTTTCATGAACAAGTTCGCAGTAAGCATCCGGGTATTTTTTTTTGAGTTTTTTAAGTGCTTCCAAGGGTTGGGCAGAGGGCAGAAACTTTTTTTTAGCCATTGGACTAGATCTTAGGCTTTGTCGCCGAAATCACCGATAGCTTCAACTGGACAGCCCTTCATGGCTTCATCACAGGCAGCTGCTTCAGCAGGATTGGCAGGTTGTTTTGAAACAAAAGCATGACCATCATCTGGGTGCATTGCAAAATTATCAGGCGCAGATAAAACACAGGCATCGCATGCGATACACGATTGATCGACGAACATTTTTCCTGCTGTATTTTCTTTCCACTTTTGCTTTAGGTCTGCCATTGCGTCCATATATAACTTTAGGCTAGAGCCGAGTCAATAGCCATACGGACTCCGGTCTTATATTTGAGAGGGAATCGATAAAATCTCTGAAAGCCTGAAATTTTTAGTTATACTGATTAAGGAGGGCGCCTATGCTCGAAGGACCCAAGGTTCCAAGTGAAAAGGAATACGAAAAAGTGTTAGAGTTTTTGAACCACACGCTTCGCCCAGAGCAGGGGTGGTCCATTGACAAAGAATACCCCACCGCACTTAATATGGCCAATCGGCATAACATGAACATTGTTCTTAAAGATGACCGAATCGTTTCCCATGCGGTGTTAAAGCCACTAATTATTAAGTCTCCTCATATAATTTACAAAGTCGGGGCGATTGGGTCCGTTGTAACTGATGAAGAGTTTCGAAACCAGGGCCTTTCCCATAAGATTTTAAGCGAATCCTTGAATTTAGCTAAGCAACAAAATTGCGACATTTCGATTCTATGGACTAATTTATACGATTTTTATCGTAAATTAGGATTCGAATTGGGCGGCTATGAAATTTCTTTGAGTTTTGAAAAATCGATGCCTTTTGACACAACTCTTTTTAAATATTCAAAAGATAAAAATGTGTCCGTAGACGCTTTAGCCAAAATCTACAGTCAGCACTCGGTCGCGACGATTCGTTCACAAGACGAATTTAGAAAATTTCTAAATATACCGAACACTCAGCTTTACACGGCTTGGAATGCAAATGGAACGCTTGCGGCCTATGCCATCGAAGGTAAGGGCGCTGATTTAAGTCACTATATTCATGAATGGGGCGGGTCGGTCCCAGCGATTAAAAACCTACTTGGATATATTAGCCAAATCAAAAATCATCCCTTTCATTTTATCTCTCCTAAGCATGCCGTCAATCTTTTGAAAGAGCTAAAAAATATGGCTGACTATACTAATGAAGGTTATTTAGGAATGATTAGGATACTAAATTTTGAAAGTTTGGCGATGAAAGTGAAAAAAGCATTTCGTAACGTAGGCGTTGCTGATTTTGTCTTTGAAAAAAATCAAGAGTCGATTCTATTTGGGTGCAACGGTGATTTATACACCATCGATTCAGAAAAGGATTTGGTTCCATTGTTGTTTGGCCCGGTTGATTTTGACAAACAAGATATTTTTAAACCAGAAACCTCACAAAAATTGAAACTTTTATTGCCGTTGCCACTTTGGATATGGGGCTGGGATTCAGTATGAAGTTATTTGTTTTTTCTGTCATTTTTTTTGCACTTTCATCGTGCAATCAAAATAAAAAACTCGAAGAAAATTTGGGCGACAAAATATCTGTGGACCAGTATGAAAAGGCAGTAGTTGAAACTTGGGGCGATGACAATATTTTAACAACCAAGAAGGACGACTATGCCTATGTTGAAAAGAGCATTTCGCTAAATTACGGACCGATGAGAAAGACTTTTGGTAAGTCTATGACAATCACCGAGGTTATCGACAAGACAAATGTGATTGAACATCATATGGTCATTCAATCCGAAGAAATTCAGGACGGTACCCAGTCGAAACTGTCCTCCCGAGAACGAATTTTTGCGGTAAAAAAATCGACAACTCAGACTAAAAACGTAGCTGAATCCAATGTGAATCAACAAGCACAAAAAGATTCAGATATCAACGTCGGTCAACTAAGTATCGAAGACGAGATTCAGGCTACTCCTTTTGAAGGCTTTTTAGATGTGCTGGGATTATGTCGAATTGCTACCGTTGAATGTTTTAAATTGAAAGTTGAAAACTTATCCGAACCTGTGCCAGAAGAAATTAAAGCAAAAAGCTGCCGATTTTTTCCAGATTGTCAGTGGTCAGGTAAAAAGGTTTCGTTTGTTATTCGTGTGTCTTACAAAGATGCCGGTTCTGATGTAGTTAAAACCCAAAATAATATTATTTCTTTTAAAATTGTAAATGAAATGCCTTACCTTTTCAAAATGGTAGAATATTGTTTTGAAGGCCTTTCTGAATATAAAGGGCAAAAATTTCCTGTCAAAATCTGCACTCAAGTCAAAGATACTATAAAAGGGCAATAGCGGGTTTAAATACTGAATTCAATAATGAACTTTAGTCCCATAAAGTTCATGTCGTTACTCGCCGATCTATCCAGTAATGAATATAAAAAGCGTCTTAAGTCCTACGACTATCAATTCAGTAAAAAACATTGAAAAAGTAGATCGCTCTATTCAGGCAGATACTACCCACGACCGAGACCCAAACAGTCAGGGTGGATTTAATCAAAATAAAAAAGAGGATGAACCCTTAACGGAAGAAGAAATTGGTAAAGCTTTAGTGCACTTAAAAGATCTTCCGTTCGTAAAAGAACATGGCTGGCAAATCGAAATGTTGACTGAAGGACTCGTGCGCTTTGTGCTGGTGAAAGATAACAAAGGCCAGTTGATTCGGCGGTTTCCTGAAAGTGACCTTCGAACATTGCCCATAGATCCGGACGATAAAAAAGGTCAGTTTTTAAAAAAATCGGCTTAGCCAGCTGAGAATATCCCAAATCATTAGACTTTAAATAGAATAGAATTTGCACTCTAATTACAATATGAAAATAAGAGCTCATTTTTCTCACTTTGAGACAATAAAGCGTGCCTATGTTTGACAGACTAATTACCAAATTTGTCACTGCGATATTGGCATTTTCCTCGTGTCTTTTATTAGGCTCCGAGAAGG
>JAYVPD010000232.1:0-3754 GCA_043757515.1 Pseudobdellovibrionaceae bacterium | reverse complement strand
TCCTAATGGAAAGTATTCGGACCGATCGAAGGGAATGCTCAATATTATAAAAAGGTAATCTGGATGAAAAAGACTGGGGAATTTTTAAGAAAAGCACGAGAAGAAAAGGGATTGTCTGTTCACGAGATTGGATTGTCTTTAAAGATCAATCCTAAAATCTTGAAACAAATAGAAGAGGGCGATCGAGATAATTTACCGGCGAAAACTTTTTTGCGTGGATTTGTTCAGTCTTATGCTTTGTTTTTAAAAATTGATCCTAACGAAGTTTTAAGAATATTTTCCGATGAAATGGGCACAACAAAACCTCATCAGATTAGTTTGACTTCAGGCCCGCAAATCAAGGGTGCCAGTCTAGATATTGACGACCCAGAAAATAAAGATGATTTGGGAATTAAGCGCCACACGGGGCAAAATTTTGGAAAAGAAAAATTTGAATTTAAAAATATCGGAATCGGAATTGTAGTTTTTGTTTTGTTATTGAGCCTAATTGCCGTAAGGAAAGTCGTTGAAAAATACCAACGCGAAGCCGAAGTCGATTTGGCTAAAGCAGAAGAAAATTTGAAATCAAGCAAATTAGAGCTTCCACAAGTGCCGCAGCCATCGACACCGATTCCAGCAAATGAAATTAAAACATCGGCGAGTTCAACGGGATTGCCCCCGGCCCCAGGGCCACAAGAACTAAAATTACCAACTGAAGTTCCGAAAGCTAAAAATCCGCCTTCAATTGGAAATGATTTAAGCAAGGTTAACGCAAAAATTCCACCTGCCATTCCGAGTGGAACAACAGCAAATGGTATAAATCAACAGCCTCGTCCACTGGCTACGACGCTCAATAAGGCGCCTATCCTTCCGACTGCTATAAATTCTCCTGTCATAAAAAATACAGCTAGTACTGCCCTCACATCGACTAAGCCCGCTGTGCCTGTCGTTACAACCGATGATGCTAAAACTCCTCCAAGTACAACAAAAAAACCAACTACGGATGATTTAAAACTTGCTACAAAGCCAGCTCCCCCAAAAGAAGACACAAAAAAAGCTAGAAACATCGAACTTGTTATTGAAGCGTTTGAAAGTGTCGAAATTGAAATGACACAATCCACGGGTAAAATAGAAAAAATAAAAATGTCACCGAGCCAAATCCAAACAATAAAAACAATGTCAGGTGTTAAATTAAATATTAGCAATGGCGGCGCGGTTAATCTCAGCGTTAATGGAAAAGATATTGGTGTACCCGGAGACCTCGGGAAGCCCAAAAGGGTTTCCTTTTAGTGAGTTATTTCTTTCGCATATTTTGGGTATCACTTTTAATAAAGTTAATTATATCATATTTTCTGCCTCTCCTGCCCGACGAAGCCTATTATTGGATTTGGTCTCACCATTTGCAATTAAGCTACTACGATCATCCCCCTATGATAGCCTGGCTTTTTGCCGTAGGCCACTCCCTGGAACCGTTCGGCCAAGCGATTCGTTTTCCTGCCGTGATATTGCTACATTTATCTTTGCTTGTCTGGCGTCGTATTTTTATTGAGCTCGAATTGTCCGAATCTACATTGAATCGTTTTGTACTGTTGATGCTTTTTATTCCTTATTTAGGTTTTGGATCTTTAATTTTAACACCTGACCTGCCACTCATGCTATTTTGGCCTCTTAGTTTATTTTTCTTCATCAGAATTACTAAAAGAGAAAACAAAATAGACTATATTTTGCTAGGGAGTAGTTTGGGCCTGGGATTTCTGTCGAAATATCATATTGTTTTGTTCCCTTTGTGCTCTATAGTTTATTTAACCTTTGAAAAAAAATGGAATGTTATTCGGTGGCGGCTTATGGGTTGGACGGTAATTTCGGGTCTGGTTTTTTCCCTTCCCGTTATTATTTGGAATTTCAACAACGACTTTCAATCGTTCACCTTTCAATTAAAACATGGGCTAGAAGCTAAACAGTGGAAATGGCAGTGGCCGGTTGAGTATTTTTTCGGACAACTATTTATGCTATTGCCACCTTTTGTTTACTATTTTTTAAAATATAGAAATTTGAAATCTTTAAAAGTCTTTTATTATTTTACGACGACAATATTTGTATTTTTCCTTTTCACTAGCTTCAAGTCCTCGGTCGAAATGAATTGGACACTAATGGCCTTTCCTGTTTATTTTGCATTTATAGCAGGGGCCGGTATTCCTAAAAAATGGATGAGTCTAGCTTTGTATTTTCTAGTCCTGCTTAATATTTCACTTATAGGGGCGATGTTTTCAGGGATTTACCCCCATGGAAAAATTTTTGAACCATTTTTTTTCCATTCGCAGAAAAGTGCAGCTGAAAAATATAGGCCTCTTTACGGGATAAACTATCAAATATCGTCCTCGCTTTGGTATTTTTCAAAAACTCCGGTGTACAAACTCAACGGGGCAAGTCGATTTGATTTTTTTGATACGCTAACAAAACCAATTTTATCAGAAAAAACAATTTACGTATTTAAAGAGTTTAGAAACGAATATCCGCAGTGGGTAATTGATCTAAAGCCAAAAACCGAAATTGTAGAAAAGCTTGATCGCGACTACGTTATTGAAAAGTTGGAGTTCGAGTGAAAGTTTTTGGGTTTCTAACATTCATAATAATGACTTATTTGAGCTATGGTTTTTATATTTCTCAAAACGATTTGAAGGTCATCAATCCAACTCTGCAAAAAATTCCAGAGATAAGTTATTATGACTATAAAGGGGTCTTAAACGTACATTCGGATTTAAGCATAGGCTCAAGCCCCATAAATCAAATTATTAAATCTGCAAAGAGTTCGAAATTAGATTTTATGATTCTGACTGACCTGAATGACTTTTCAGAAAAAAATCAGGTAGAGGGTTATTTTGATGAAACGCTTATAATGAGTGGAAGCAAAATAAGTTATTTAGATTCACGTTTTATTGTCGTGCCTTTTCAAAAGCAAACCCTTGGTACTAATTTAGGGGAAGCCCAGGTTAAACTTGCTGATTTGTTGTCTCAAGAAAAGAGTAAAGATTTTCTAATCATCCTAGCGCATCCGTTTAAGACAGGATTTTCTTGGACGGGGCCATTGCCGCAAGGCCTAGATGGCTTTGAACTCATTAATTTGAAAAGCCTTTCCCACCGGGCGTTTGAAATTTCGAAACTGTCCCCACTGTGGAGCCTATTCATTTATCCGTTTAATTCAGCATTATCCTTCATTAGACTATTCAATGAACCTACAGATGAATTAAATCTATTTGATAGTTCCCAGGAATACGGACATTTTTTTGGCTATTCTGGCGCCGAGGCGTCGGCGCGCGCGTTTCCTGTCACGGATTTTTTGATTAAGTTTCCCTCGTACCAAAAGACCTTTGAGATTTTTACCAATCATGTGGTCCTGAAGTCTGAACTAACTGGAAACGTGAAAAGTGATAAGGCGAAAATTTTAAACGCGCTTAAAAATGGAAACTTTTATTTGTCCTTTGATATGCTCGGCGACCCCAAAGGTTTTCGCTGTTTAATGGAAGACCGATCTAAAACCTATTTAATTGGATCGAAAGTTAAATTTAATAAAAATCTGCGTATAAAAATCGGACTTCCGCAAAAGCCAAATTATTTTTTCGAAACCGTGGTTTACCGTAATGGCAGTCGTTTTGAGACCATTAACGAATCGAATACTGAGATCGAAATAAACCAACCTGGCACCTACCGAATTCAGGTCCGCGTGAGTCCCTATTTCCCATTGCCAGACGCAACGAAATGGATTACTTGGATTTAT
>JAYVPD010000231.1:0-14149 GCA_043757515.1 Pseudobdellovibrionaceae bacterium | reverse complement strand
TCAGTTCTGTAAAACAAGGGAAAATCTGGTAGCTCTGTAGTGTAGATATTTAACATCTTTACCACCGACAATTTTCTCTTTTCGGGCGATTTCATATTAAATAGTTTTTCAAGCTCATGATCCCAAGCAGGGCTGTTCCATCCTCCAAAATTGAATCCAGACCAGTTGTTAGATTCTTTCGGAATATTTTTAGAAGATAAAAATCCTTCCGGTGCTGTTTCTGGCGCGACCGCCCACGCGTGCATTATAACGCCGTCAAATTGGCGTTTTTTAGCGATTTCACCAAAAAGAACTCGGGCAGGGTAGTTTTTAATTTGCACATCAACGCCTATTTTCGACCATTCATTTTTCATATAGACTTGAACGTTTTCACGAATGGGATTGCCGGCGGTAGTGCTAAAACCAAAAGATAATTTTTGGGAATCCTTATACCGAAAACCATCGTCTTTTTTCTTCCAACCCGCTTCGTCCAAAAGGCGTTCCGCTACTTTGACGGAATATCTATAGGATTTAATATTTGAAGTTGAAGACGGATACCATGGGCTTGCTTTTGATTGATAGAAATTTGAAACTTCCTGCTTGCCATCGAAAAATGTTCGGGTCATTTCATATCGATCGATAGATTGAACAAGTGCGGTTCTGACCTTGAGGTCTTTCAATATTGAAGAGTCCATATTGAATGACAGATGCTCAAAATTGCCACCTTCTTTAAAAATTACGGAATAGTTTAAATCTTTTTCTTTTGCCCAACGTTTTTGAAATTCAAGGCCCTGATCAAAAGTGACTCCAATCGGTGCGATCATATCCAAGGTTCCACTTTTAATATGTGCTTCAAAGGTATTGCTGTTTGGAATGATTTTTAAAATTACTTTTGAAAAATAGGGCGCCTTGCCATAAAAATGAGAATTTCTGACCAGTACAATATGACTTCCTGGCTTAATTTCAGCTACTTGAAAGGGCCCGCTGTAGGCCGCTTTGGTTGCTTTGTCCAAGGCGTAGATATTCTTATTTGCATAGCCATTTTTTTCTAATTTATTAGCTTCAAAGAGTTCGCGATCCAAATGCGCGGGCAACGGAAAAAACTCAGGCAATTGATAATAGTTCCAAGAATTATTGGAATAGGAAAACTGACATGTTTTTGGGCTGGATTTCTCATATTCAATGCTGTCTATTTTATCATAAATTTCTTTATTGGCGACTTGCACCAGCGGATTTTTTCCGACTTCAAGTGAATAGGAAAAGTCCTCGCAGGTGATTGGAACCCCGTCACTCCAGTTGGCAGACTGTTTGATTTTCCATATAACTACTTTTTTTACTTTTCCATTTTTATTTATAGTTTTTACCATGTTCACTGACGGAATTTCTTCTGCTAACATCGGCACCCATTTTAGGTCGGCATCCATAGTAACCAAAGTTCGATTAATCATAAATTGTAAATAGCGGGCAGCTGCCATCGCCATAATGTGAGGGTGAAGCGTTTCATATTCTTGGCTAATTCCAATGACCAATGTATCCCTTTTTGGAACATCAATCATTCCAGCCGAATTGCCTATGGAGGCTAAAAAAAGTGCAACGGGTGTTATTAAAAATTTCATGTGTTAGCCTTTGAATTTAATGGTCATAGATAGCAATCCGGAATGTTATATTGGAATGTAGCCACATTCAATGGAAAATGTGGAATTGAAAAGTGACAATTTAGGTCACAATGTCTAAAACTCTACAGTTGATATAAAATCGTGAATCCATTATTTTGTGCGGATTGAAATAGGAGTCCTGCTTGATGAAATTGTTTTTAGTACCGCTACTGTTTTTTGGAACGTCAGTTTTTGCGAAAAATATTTGTTTTCCAGGTGACGAATCAACAGCCTTAAGTTTTGCAGGGCCACGGTCGCAGATTAAAAACATCAATTATGATTTTAACGTCATAGATTTGGTCGAGCAAGGTGTGAAAGCCGAAGACAAACCGTTTGGAACAAAAACCTTTATCTCGGTCTATGATGGATCTAGATCGACTTACAAAACGCTTTGTGTTCGCATATCTGGCCAGCAATACATGGAAAATTCTTGTCAAGTTTGTTTTGAAAAATTTTAAACCGTTGCAGAAACGATTGGGAGATCTCATGAAACATTTTTTAATTCTTATCGCATTTGTTGCTCTGCCGTTGCTTGCCCAGCAGGGGACAATGATTTGCAAAATTAAAATTAATGACACGGTTGTTAAATTAGATATCGGCGATTTTAAATCGATTTTATCCAGCGTTTCTAAGTCTAACGTGTGCGCTCAGGGCCATATCAAAGAAGTTCCTCGATCTGGGATGGTTTATAAATCAGGATCTCCAATTGGAAAAGATCTTTCCAACGGAGAG
The DNA here is from genome assembly GCA_043757515.1 of Pseudobdellovibrionaceae bacterium. Classification (GTDB taxonomy): domain Bacteria; phylum Bdellovibrionota; class Bdellovibrionia; order Bdellovibrionales; family Bdellovibrionaceae; genus UBA2316. The sequence continues at coordinate 11,783 of JAYVPD010000231.1, read as the reverse complement.
ACCGACGATTTAGTTGATTCATTAGAAGTTCCTTGCAAGAAATTTGTCTGCACTCCGTTTGAAGCTGTTGTTCAAGACGGGCAGCTTATACCTCTTAAGAAGAATGATCTGATTGTCGATTTAACTACTTTTCAACGTGGTGAAGTTCGTGAAGCGTTTGCAGATGGACGTTCGTATTCCTTTTTTCCAGCAGACACAAGCAAACTTTTTTTTCGAGCTTATCCGAGCCAAATCGCTAAGCAGATTGAATGTTTCAAAGAATTTTGTGTTGGCTCAGAAGTGGCTCCAAACGAACGAGCGGATTCGGCTATTCAATATCAGCGAATGACCATTACAGAAGTTTATTCCAACGGATTGATAACTGCTGTATCACAAACTGACAGTTCGACCTATTGGCTTTTGACTAGTACCTATAACCTGATTGGAAAACCAGTTAGAGAGTTAAATGGGATTCGGGTCGGTATGAGAGTAATCGACAACGGTGATGATGCTACAGGAACAGTTAAAGAAATTTTGCCAAATGGTGTATTCAAAATATTTTATGAAAAAGAACCAAGCCGTCTTTATAGCCGTGTTCGTTCTCAAATTGCTCCGGCTGCTCAGTAAGCGTCGGGATGTTGGAAAAGAAATGGAGCAACGGTCGTCACCCCTAGATCCTTGTCGAACTTTAACTTTTTTCCTGGTTGTATTCTGTTCTTCTGGAACAAATAAAGCTTAAAATTATTACTTTGATATTTTTATTCAAGGTTCAATTTGATTGAATAAGGTGGCCAGAAACTAACTTAGCAGTATTGTATAAAACTCAAAAGGAATTTTATGCTCAATTCGGCTTTCGATTTTGCCTCTTGCGAGTTTAAGGGTTTGGAAACCCAGATTCAATTTCGAGCGCCTTTTGAGCCTATTTCAAAGGCGTTTAACAATGGCTATTTAAAATGGCCAATTGAGAGATTAGGCGAAGCCTGTGGATTTATGTTTAGACTGAAGGCAAATAGAAAATGTTTTATAGTAAAGACATTTGTTAACATTGAGGGGTTACCAGCAGACCATTCAATCGAATGGCTTTTCGACGCAGACACTTTGGATTGTGCTACTCAGGTGTTTTACGGACTCAACCTTACTGCTATTCAAATTCAATGGAAACGAACGAAATAAACTCATAACAAATCGGTATTTTTTTAAACTCGGAAACTATTATTTTTTATCTAATATAATTTCAAGTTTGAGGCCGTTTTCGGTCAATAGCATTGCGAGCTTAAGCTTCGGACCAATTATAACGGTTTCTTCGATTCCGGTGCTCAAGTTTTTTGATCGAAATGATGGGTAGTTGGGAGCTTCAATTCTTGGCTCATAGAAATTATAGTAGGGCCATATTCTTTCAATTTTTGAGCAATGTAAATCTCCTTTAGCATCTCTTATTAAAATTAAAGAATTGACCTGTAAGTGTAAAGTAATCTTACTATTTGTCGGCTGAGTTTGAAAAACTAAAACAGAGGTATCGGAAATATCAGACGTATAAGTATAGACAAGTTGTCCCGTTATCCGTTTTGTTTCAGCAGCTCTAAGAACAGCGCACTCATCCATTCCCCAACTAATTGACGACGTTACTAATAAAACAAATAAAATCAATGACTGTTTCAAAGTGTGCCTCCTGTCCGATCTATAAATGGGAGGTTATCTTTTTATTAGCCCGTTATAAACAAGACTTTATAATTGAGACGGTTTTTGGGGGTTTGGATATATTAATTTCAATAGTGTCTAAATTGTATTCATTTAAATCTATTCACGATCAAATTTCCTCCCTATAACATAGTCGAAAGTCGGGTGGGGCAATAGTATAGGTATCGTCTATATTTCTAGCCTAGCTTTGCTTGTCCTCGTTTCAACACCTAAGATAGAGGTCATTGGGTAAGGGGCAAACATGAAGCAAAAAAATTCAGCTTTTAAATTGTTTTTCATTTTATTTTTTCTATCAGTGAAGCCTTGGGCTGATGAATCCCAAGATCCGTCCGTGAATTTAAAAATCCTACGGGAACCGACTTCGTCTGAACAAGAAAAGTACGCCGAACTTGCGCAAGTAAAAAGTCGAAAATGGCAAAAAACAATGCCGCCAGTGTCCTTTGTTATGGAAAACTATAAACGCACTATTATTCATATTCATTCTGTATATTCCCACGATGCCTGCGACAAGAAGCCATTTGTTGACGGCAAACCTAATGAAACTTGTTTTCAGGATCAGCAAAGATCGTTTTGTGAATTGAACACGGATATTGTTTTTTTAACCGAGCATGCCGCGCATATGGGTGAATATCCCTTCGAGGATATTTGGCATTTGCAGCCAAACGATTCCTCTATCTTTGAAAATGGCGAGCGAGTCGGAATCGTCCGTACCTGTGCCGATGGACATCAAGTTCACATATTTTTGGGAGCGGAAAATAAACTAATGCCCGTTGGTCTAGTGCGACATCCCGAAGCGCTGCCAGCAACAAGTCTGTCAGATACCTATTCGAGCGATGATTTAGAAGCCGTTAAGCGATTTCGCGAAGCGGGGGCACTTGTAGGAATGGCTCACACCGAAGGGGCTAATAAATCGGTCGATTACCTTAAAAATCTAGGAATTGATTTTTTAGAAATTTACAATATCCATGCAGAGTTTCTGATTTTGCTTGCTCAGAAAAACTACTTTCGAATACTAGGGCGGCTGTTCAATTTATTGGCTTTTACTTTTTATCCAGCATTAGAACCAGATCTTTTGTTTTTAAGTTTACAAACTGAAAATCAGGCGGCGTTAGATAAATGGGCAGGCGTTGCCTTGTCTCAGCATATTACTGGGACGGCGGGAACGGATGCCCACCAAAACGTGACTCATAAAAAGATGTTTGATGGCGAGCGCTTTGATAGCTATCGGCGAATCCAAAGATGGTTTTCAAACTACTTGTACGCTCCAGACCCAACTGATCGCAAAGCGATTTTGAAATCAATTCGCGATGGACGAAATTTGGTGGTGTTTGAAGTCTACGGGATGCCAAAAGATTTTAATTTCTCTATCGATCTACCACAAGGGGTCGCGCAAATGGGCGATATGGTCGAGGCCTCGGGTCCTTATACGGTTCGAATGCACATGCCAAAACTGATTTTTAATGGCGAAGAAAACACTAAAGCCGAGTTGGAAGGGATTTTATTTAAAGCTACTCCAAAAGGCTGGGTTGAAGTAGCGCGCGGAACCAATGCGGAATTGATTTATCAGGGCGAAGGGCCGGGTGTATACCGCGCCCAAGTTTCGATCCGCCCGAATCATTTGCAGACCTATATTCCAGGAATGTGGCATCTTAACAGAAAACATGTTTGGCTTTACTCGAATCCAATCTGGATAAAATAAAGGCCTCGTAAGAGGCCTTTTAGAAAAAAACTATTTTTGGAAAATCCTAACTATTTACAGGCGACGGATCTATAATCAGTAGAATATCTGAGACCAGGTTTGCATTGACCCAAGTTTGTGTCAAACGTTCCAACGCAAGACTTTGTAGTCCAAGCATAACATGAACCCGCAAATTTAAAATTGGTAGCACTCGTTCCCGCATTGAACGGAGTATTGTCCTGCGGGCCCCATTTAACATCGTCGACTGCGCAAGCCTTTTGCTTGAAATCTGTCGAGTAAATCAATTGTGGTCGGCATTGGCCCCTGTTTGTTTTATAAGATCCATTGCAGTCAGTCGTTGTCCAGCTATAACATTGTCCGTTTAATTTATAATTCGTTGCCGATGTCCCTGCATTGAAAGGGGTGTTGTGCTGCGGGCCCCAAACGACATTAGTGACATAATTTGGAATAACAGTAGGGCAGGCAGAACCGGAATAGTCTTTTGAGTATTTTTTTCCAGGTTCGCATTTGCCACGATTTGTATCAAACGTGCCGTTACAATCAATGGTTGTCCAATTGAAGCATTGGTTGCCTGCTCGAAAGTTAACCCCAATATTTCCGGCATTGAAAGGAGTATTGACAGTTGGGCCCCAAGTTAAACCGGTCATTTGACATGAGACTGTTTTTAAATCTGTAGAATATTTTAAACCGGGCTTACATTGACCAAGATTTGTAGGAAATGTTCCATTACATTCTTTTGTAGTCCAGCTATAGCACTGATCTCCAAACTTGTAACTGGATTCTGAGGTGCCCGCATTGAACGGTGTATTGTCCTGTGGTCCCCAGACAACGCCATTTACTTGGTTACAGCTAAATGATTTAAAATCTGTAGAGTATTTCAAACCCGGCTGGCACATGTCTTTGTTTGTTTTGAATGTTCCATTACACTCTTTCGTAGTCCAGCTGTAGCATTGATCCGCAAACTTGAAACTTGTTTGGGAAGTGCCAGCATTAAAGGGAGTATTGCTTTGTGGTCCCCAAACAACATCATTTACTTGTGGGCATGCAAAGGATTTAAAATCAGTTGAGTAGCGCAAGTTTGGTCCGCACATACCCTTATTAGTTTGAAAGGTTCCATTGCACTCTTTAGTAGTCCAGCTGTAGCACAGATCACCAGCTTTAAAGCTTGTTGCTAAGGTTCCAGCATTAAACGGAGTATTGCTTTGTGGTCCCCAAACAACATTGTTAATGGGGCCTGGAGGCGGGCAAGCCGCTGATTTAAAATCAAGTGAATAGCGAAGGCCAGGCTTACACATTCCCAGATTCGTAGCGAAGGTGCCATTGCAATCGATCGTAGTCCAATTGTAGCATTGACCCGCAAACTCATAATTAACACCAACCGTGTTGGCATTGAATGGAGTATTGTCTTGTGGTCCCCACAAAACTGTATTTAGCTTCAGAATATCAGTGCCCCACTGACATTTGCTTACTTTTTGCGGTCGAGAGCGATTGCATTCAACCTCGCATTCAGAACGGTCACTGCGAAGGATGTTTGAAAGATTGGCAGCAGTGCCATCTTCTTCCACCAAGCAGGCAGCATTTTTAGACAAGAAGTCTTTAATGCTAAATCTATCGTTGTGAAAAGTAAAAGCGCACACCCGAGGAAAATGATTGTTTTCACAAGTGTTTTCGCAAGAGGAAAAATTAGATTCCGCTGTTTTGATACTCGCGCCGGCAGCGTTTCCACCTATTCCAACAACTTGGCATTCGCCTTTAATATTAGCGTATGAGTTTAATAAATATTTATTAGAAAACGGAACACGAGTGATCTCGGGTCCAGAATAAGCTGGGTCACCGTTAGCAACACTGGCTGACGGGAGGCCCATAAAGCCAATTATGTCCAGATGACAGGCTTTATCGTTATCAGAGTAATCCCAACCAACAAGACAAGATCCATTTGTTGGGTTAAGTTTGTCATAGCTTTGATTGGGATCGGGAACGTTGCTGCCAAGATAGGCGTAAAACAAGTGCGAGCATTCTATTTTTGAGTTCGTTGCTGAAACTTCGTTACATTTTTTGGTGCAATCATCAAAAGAATATTTAAGAATTGTATTGGCAGAATCAAAGATTTCGGCGTTGGTTCCAAGTTCATTTATAATGCATTGGCTTACCAATGGGGCTCCGGCTTTTGTAATATCAAAAGGCCTTACGAAGTTATTGTAGCCAAATAAAATAGTAGCCCCAATCACTGCGACCACTAATGACAGCTTAATTCGCTTCATCTTAATTCCCCCTTTAGAATTGTTTCGATGTTTAACCTTCGTCCAAAAGACAGGCAAACTCAATCCTCTATTATGAGGCGTTTCAAAAGTGTACTCTATTAAATTTCAAACAAATGAGAGGCTATGGAAATCAATTAGACGCTATCCTAATTTGGGACGATCGGTTTTGAGAATGGATTGTCAAAATGTTTTACGGTTTACGATTCAATTTTATAAAGGTCACCTTGTAAACAAGATGCCTTTAAAAGCTATCGACAACAAATCGCATAGGCAGTAACATCTTGGCTTGTTATATCCCAGCACGAAAATGTGTTTGAATTTGAGGGATACACCGACCTGAAATATCCTGTGTTGGGAATGCTATAACATCCCCCTCCGGTCATTGAATAGCCCGCAAGGCAGGACGCCGATGCCGCGTTGTTTGCGGTGCTATATACCAGTATGCATGTGCCAGTGACGTCGAGTTTTGTGGCGGGTGCGATTGTGCCAATACCTACGTCTCCAGCCGATGTGATCGACGCGCGAATAGCGCCACCGGGGGAAAAAGCCAATGGACCATTATCAGCCCAGATTTCGGTACCACGAGTAAGGCCCGACGTTGGTGTACTGCCTGTATGAAAACGAATACCACCCATGCGAACGTTGTTTTCGTCGTAGCTGACTATTCCAGATGCCAGAGACGTCGCATCGGTTCCTTTCAACTTGAGGCCATTAATTTCCAGTTTGACTGTCGGCGTAGTTGTACCGAGTCCTAGATAACCAGTGTTTGTTAATTTAATTCGATGGCTTGTACCAGCATATTTTGGATATAGCTTTTTAAAAGTAGACAGTGCTTTTGGAGTGCCGGCATCAGGATTCATTTCCTCTGGTAACATTAAAGTTTCACAAGCCGATGCAATATGGCTATCAAGTTTTGCAATTTCATTGCCGCCGTAGCTTGCTTTCAATTTTTCAAAGTCTACCATTCCTTTATTGTCTGCACAAAGGTTGGGGCTAGAATCTATTTCGGTTGATAAATCATTCAAGTTTCGCAGATTACCAGATGTATTTTTTGGCAGTATTAATACTTTCCCCGAACAAGTCGTGCAATCTTCTGCGGTAGTGGGCGTTCGTTCTAAATATTTTACGGGGATTAAACTATCCTCAATTTTAGCTGGTTCTTTTCCGTCTTTAAGATTATCAAATATTTTTTCAATATCGCTAAACATGGGGGCGGCAAAACGAGAACAAACAAATTCGGCAATATTGTCTTTTTAAGCAGAAACGTGGGAGCCGGGGATTTTCATGGTTTTAAGTAATTCTTTTTCTTCTGGTGTAATTAAAGTGTGGCAAAAAAGGATCTCACTTGAAAATATAAAAATGAAAAGCAGTTTATAAAAAATAAAATTGCATTTGCTATTTGAAACGTCCACGTTAGCTATTCGGATTGATGGCAGTGGATATTAAAAAAACACCCAGACCTAAGGCCTATTTTTTCCGATCTCAGCATAACCATCAATCCAATCAATTCACTTCAGTGTTGAGCTGACCGCAGGCGGCAAGTATGTCATCGCCCTTTGTGGTGCGAATTAAAGTGGGGATCTTAAATGGTTCCAGCAACCTTTTGAATTTTAAAACGGATTCCATTTCGGGGCGATCAAAGTCAGCACCAGGAAAGGGATTAAATGGAATTAAATTTAAGAAAGCTTTTTTACCTTCCAAAAGTCGTCCTGTGGCCAATGCATCCGCTTCTGAATCGTTGAAGTCTTTTACCAATAAATATTCGTAAGTGACAAAACGTTTTTCATCTTTTGGAATGGCGTCCACCAATTTTAAAACATCGGCTAAAGGATATTTGCGATTAATTGGAATAAGCTTATTTCTTTTTTCCGTAAACGGGGAATGAAGTGACAAAGCAATGTTGACGTTTGGCATTTCATTTTGCCAGCGCAGCAGGCCCGGCAGATATCCAGACGTTGAAACCGTAATTTTATGGGCCGCAATGCTGACTCCGTGTTGGGATAGAAAAATTTCTGCAGACGTTTTTACAGCATCGAAGTTATGCAGGGGTTCGCCTTGGCCCATATAAACGATATTTAAAATTCGATCATCGTCAGGCCGATTTTGCGTTAGCCATTTCTGCGCTTCTAAAAGCTGACCGACAATTTCCTCCACATTCAAATTTCTAGTAAAGCCTTGCTTTCCAGTAAAACAAAAAGAGCATTTCATAGCGCAGCCTACTTGGGAAGATAGACAAATCGAATATTTTTGCTGAAAGGGAATCAAAACCGATTCGACTTTGTAGCCGTCCCGAAGATTAAATAAAAACTTCACAGTTTTATCTCGGGACTCATGAACGTGATCAATTTTAGGCAATCCAAAATCCAGATTTTTCAAATAGGCGATGGTTTTTTTTGCTAGATTATTGTGAACACAAGGGCCACGTTGATTTTTTTTATAATGCCAATTGAATAGAAGACTTGCGCTTGCGGGCACTAGCTCGTGCTGAATGCAGAGGCTTTTAAAGTCGTTAAAAGAATACTGATAAAAAGAATTCATGAATTGCTAAGCTAATCTTGAGCGGCGCTATGTTCAAGAGATTTTATTTCTTGAGGCATTCAGCGGTGTGTCTGACTCTAAAATTCTATCCAGGCCAATAGGAATCCTCGGATTCAAAGTTTGTGAATCACACGCAGCGAGGTTCACAATACAAAGCCTTTTCGAATTCTTCTTTAGCTTTATTAAAAAATAGATGTTCAGCCAGCCCATCACCTGACTTCACTTGATCGATAGTAATTCCCTAAGCAGCGCATCGCGAAGGCGTGCTGCCTTGGATTACTTAACCAAACCGGCCTTTGAAACATTGGAAAGAATATTAGATAATTTTTTTAGACGGTTATCCGATGCCAAATCAAGAGTGCATTATTTTGAATCGCCGAAGGAGCCAGGCTACTCGATTTGAAATATCAATGGCTCATTTTATGGCCATGTACTCGAACAGGTAATGACAGGGAAATAGTCGGGGCCGTCATCTACATGGTCCATCTCTTCAATCCAAATAAACCGATTAGTAAACTTTCCTTATATGGACAATGCAGGAATCGAACTCTAAACTAAGCTGATGACTATAAAACAGTTTATATTGGCAACCTTGGTGATATTGATTGTCTATGGAGGATAGGACTTTCAAAGGCCGAATTCTCTGCACGAGTGACTGTCGCCGGAAAAATCTGTACTGATTTCTAAATTTAAAAGCCAGCGTCTCGCAGAGATTGCTGTGTCAATAGCTTTGTGAATTCAGTTTCGGAGTAGTTTAAGGCATAATTCGCAATGGCTTTTTGAGTTGAGTTAACAAAAAATGAACTGCCAATTGCCCACAATTTTTCTTCTGTATAATTAGCTTTAAGATAGGCATAAATGGCTCTATAAGCTTTCATTTCTGAAGCGGCATAGGGCTCTTGTGATGGATATTCGATTTCAACTCTGAAGCGATATAATCCACTGAGCGCATTGTATGTTTTAATTCCTGCATCACTAATGTGAATTACAATTTTACTAGCGCGATAATCATCCCAGTTGCTGACTAGTTTTGTTAGAATCGCTTCATAAAGGGGTGAGTTCCAAGTACTAAGTTCGGAGACCAATGCAAACGGGAAAGTTCGTCTTTGACATTCAGTTCCACAGGTCATTACTTGAAAACCGCCAGTGACTTGCCACTTGCACATGCCCTCGATATTCAATTCGGCTTTCAATTAAGGCTTCAAATTTACGAACGCAATTTTTGGTATTGAACTGTAATATCTAAAACATTTATTTTGGCTCTCTGCAGACAATGCCGGAGTTACAAACGCAGCAAGTAAGGTCTTTGTCTGGTAATGACGAGCTGACTCTGGTTTTTAGATAGGGTGACAAAAAGAAGCCAGAATGACTGTTCATTCGGATTCTTTTTGTAATTGAATTTTAGAGACTGTTAGCTTAAGCCTATCGAACTTTTTGACGGTGACCGTCAGCGACTCATTGTAAGTCGTTTGGTCACCTTTTTATCTCAAGTATTACTTTAAGTCGATTTGAAGCTGGCTCAACCTTAGCTAGATAAAACATCGAAACATCGTTGTGCTCTGAATAAAGGGAAGTTCATCCCAAAGACTTTGCAACGGAATCAACTTGTCACTAACTATTATATTTTAAGGAAAACCAAATGAACCTGCTTGTCTCAGCCCTATTTGTCTTTAATTTATTTTTAGCTGTGAATTCATTTGGTGCAGACTCAGTTCCCCCTGTTTCATCGGGTTTGAGCATTGGCATTGTAGTAGATTGCCGTGAAGATCATCAAAAGATAACTTTAGATCCGGGATTCTTTACATTTGCCTATCAGTTAAATCTGAATACTTCGGGAGTTGTCGAGCAGACCTATCAATTAGATAAAAACAGTGTCAATTTAAATAAAATCACTGGAGAAGTATCCTATGCTGATGAAGGCAAAACTGTCGTACTAGGAACGCTGTCGCCAAACCCTATTTTAGAGTCTGGAATCGATCTTAATAGCTTTTGTCATCTCAATCCCCAGGGTGTTCTACCGTCGAGAAATGGTTTCTTGAAGTCACCGCAGCTTGACCTAGACGCAGAAATTATCACTAGGGAATGTTCGCACCAAGGAGTTACAATTCCGTTTTTAGATAAGGGTTACTATGTTATTTCTTGGACCAGTAAAACAAAACTAACGTCCGGTCAGGTTTCGGTGAATCTATACATACGCGGAATGGAATCTACGAAGTATTCGACTCAGGCTAACTGTGTGACTCGTTTGGAAGATTTAAACAAACAATAAAGCTTCAAAGTCCGCTCATTAAATGCTTGTGCTTAAATGATTTTTTGAAATTGTTCACTATGGACCGTGTAGAACCGTAGAACCCGAATCTGAGAAAAAATTGAGGTAAGTAAGGACAGCGTTTTTAGGGTCCATCAAAATTTCCACAAAATAAAAAGACCCGCTTTGCCAATAATGGTTTAAGCCGTTCTTTAATTTAACACCTTAAAAAAAAGAGGTTTCTGACCTAATCAGTTCTTTGCATTTCGACTTAAGTAGGTTCGAATACCATCTTGTAAACCTAAAAGTGTCGCGCTGTAATTTAGAACCTCTTCGGGTGATTCAAGGTTGGTATTTTTCACCCAAATATTATCTCCATCAAATATCGGCATAGAGCGGTAGCTTCGTTGAAAGGCATCAAAAGACCATGCAATCGTCGCCCCTTGTTCGTTATTTCCATCGAGTCGTCGAGCCCACAAATCTGTTTTTTTAGATTCTAATTTTAGAGTCTGATTGAGTGAAAATATGGAAGTCTTTAATTCCTTACTTGGATACCCAGAAACCAGAACTCCTTCAACAAGTCCCGAGTATCCTTGGGCGGAGCCGGCAAAGTTTATTACTCCGGGGATTGTTCCTCTAAAACCGGTATCGAGAACCAGCACCTTTGAATTTTCAAAGACTCTGAAGGATTTTAAAAAATTTAGAACCAGCTGCGGATTCAGCCCATCATCAATATATGTTCTATACCCTTTAGGTGCGGGCCCTATCCCTCTCATAGTATCGCCACCGCGATTTTGCGCCAAATAGGGTCTAACTATTTCGGTTGAAAGTGGAATATACTGAATATCAACGCGATCACTCATCCTCTTATCGGCCACTGCAAATTCAAGAAGAGTCCCTAAATGCTCAGCGCCACCCATTGCAATTACGATCGTTGTTTTGCCTTTTCCTGACAACCGCGACAAAACCAAATCGACAAATTTGCCACCATAATCTGAAGCAAATTCATTTGCTAAAGAATAGAAGCTTTTGTTTTCGCGACGAATCGTATGAGCCATCTCTTCAGACGGTAAATTTCGCTTAATTGGTCCCAGGCCGGGGCTATAAAAAGTCCTGCATCCCATATCTTGTGCTTTAACGTTATATGGCCATACAATTGTCAAAACAATCGACATTCCAAGTACTATTAATGTATTGAAATACACTCGCTTCATTATCCTGTTCCTCTAAAATTTATACATCAACATATATGCCAAATCTGAGGTTCATCACGGTTAGCAGTGGGAAGCAATAAGTCATAAAAAAAGGAGCATGAAGAAATAATCTCAAGCGTTAAGCTTTGGGTATCTGACATCCAAAT
>JAYVPD010000230.1:0-45600 GCA_043757515.1 Pseudobdellovibrionaceae bacterium | reverse complement strand
ATTTTTACCTCAACATAAGGCAAATGAACACGATAGCCAACGACCACTTTGTAATCTTTGATTAAATTCTCTATTTGAAAAGCAACTTCACTTTCACCCAGTCCCATGGTGTTCCAAATTTCTGTGATTTGCGAATCTGCCGCTAAGGAATGCGTATCGATCCAGGATTTTAAATAGGTTTCAAAAATACTCTGAATTTCCTTTGGGGGTCCGGGCAAAACAAATATTTCTTTTCCTTTGGCGTGAACATGAAATCCATGGGCAGTACCCTTAAGATTTTCCATAATTTTAGCATCGACGGGAAACAAGGCCTGCTGTTTTTGAAACTCGCGCACCGGGTAGCCGCGACCACTCAACAGATTTTGAATATGAAGCCAAACCGATTCATCCAGTACCAATCGTTTTTCACACCATTCGCTGACCACATTTCGAGTGAAATCGTCAGTGGTTGGCCCCAGGCCTCCATAGACAAAAATCCAATCTGATTCTGGTGCTACAAAATCAAAGGATTTTAAGATCAAATCGTTGGCGTCTGGTACGACGATATGAAGCTGATTTTTAACTCCGGCTTGTTGCAAATACTCGGCAAGGACACGTGAGTTTGTGTTCAGCGTTTGGCCCGAAGTCAGCTCGGTGCCGATTGCGATATGACTGCAACGAATGGTCGTCGAAAGATCCATATTCATGGGCACAGACTAAGAGATTCTAGGCGTTGAAGCAAGGCGTAATGTGCATCTGGCTTTAGCGATTTACTTTCCGCATCAGCCTTTGTATAGATGGTCATCCCTAAAAGGAGCTACTTATGACTCACTACAAAAGCTATGATTTGTATAATCCAACAGACGAGCACAAAATGCTGCGCGAAACGCTTGCTTCTTTTACTCAGACCGAAGTCGAGCCTCAAGCGCATGAGTATGACCGCAGAGAAAACTTCAATTTGGGCCTTTTTAAAAAAGCAGCAGAATTAGGACTTATGGGAATTACGGTTCCTGAAGCTTATGGCGGCGCAGGCTTGGATGCAACGGCCGCTGTCATTGTACATGAAGAATTGTCGTCCTCTGATCCCGGTTTTTGTTTGGCTTATTTGGCGCATTCAATGCTGCTTGTGAATAATTTAGCTCAAAACGGGTCTGAAGAACAGAAAAAGAAATTCTTACCAAAAGTATGTTCAGGAGAATGGATTGGCTCGATGGGTATGTCCGAGCCCCACGTAGGAACAGATGTTTTGGGAATGACCTCAACCGCGGAAAAAAAAGGCGATAGATACATCATCAATGGTCGTAAAATGTGGATTACCAACGGGACAATCGATGAAAATAAAACACCGTGTGATTTAGTGTTGGTTTATGCCAAAACGGGCGAAAAAAATGGCCGCCCTTTGATTTCTAGTTTTATTGTTGAAAAATCGTCTAAGGGATTTTATGTCGGCCAGAAAATTAAAGATAAACTAGGGATGCGGGCTTCTAACACTGCCGAACTTGTTTTTGAAAACTGTGAAGTGCCTGCCGCCAATTTAATCGGGCAGGAAGGCGATTCCATGATCCATATGATGAAAAATTTAGAAATCGAACGACTGACTTTGGCGGCGATGGCGTTGGGCATTGCACGGCGAAGCATTCAAATCATGAATAAATACGCAATTGATCGCGAAGCCTTTGGCAAATCACTAAACTTTTTTGGTCAGATTCAAAAACACATTGGTGATTCCTATGCCGAATACCGAGCTGCAAAAGCGTACGTTTACGAAACCGCTCGAAACTTAGATTTGAACAAAGAAGGCAATCGTTTAGATAGTGACGGTGTTAAATTAGTAGCCACGACGATGAGTAAAAACGTGGCAGATCGGGCGATCCAAGTTCTAGGCGGCTATGGGTATGTAGGAGAATATGTGGTTGAGCGCCTTTGGCGCGATGCCAAGCTTCTTGAAATTGGCGGTGGAACCCTGGAAGCTCACCAAAAAAATATCACTCGTGATTTGGCAAAAAATCCCAGCGTATTGAATGTTTAATGTTCCCATATTCCGAAGAAATTGAAATCACTTCAGAGTTAAAAGTAAATTACAAACTGGTTTTAGATTTGCTATTGTCGCAAATCACCCCAGAACGACAAAAGCGATTCGACGACGTTCTAGAGCACCGAACCTTTGAAGTGGCGACTGTATGCGAAGGTATCTATGACCGCGGCAATATTTCAGCCGTAGTTCGCAGCGCCGAAGCATTTGGATTTGCGCCATTTCATGTAATTGAGCGGGACGAGAAGTTTAAAAATTCTCAGCGGGTAACTCGTGGTGCTGAAAAATGGATTGAAGAAAAAAAATGGAAGTCTAGCGAAGCTGCGATTCAGTCTTTGAAATCAGAAAAAAGAAAACTTATTGTGACCTCGCTTGATGCAAACATTTCCATTGATGAAATAGATTTTTCCCAGCCTGTAGCGTTGGTAATGGGAAATGAAAAAGAGGGCGTTTCGGATCTGATGAAATCCAGCGCGGACTATAGAATAAAAATCCCGATGTACGGCTTTGTTCAAAGTTTTAATATTTCTGTAGCCGCCGCAATCAGCCTTTATCATATTTCACAAAAGCGAAAGCAATTGGGAAAAACGTCTGAGCTGACTTTAGAGCAAAAGGAAATATTACGCGCCCACTATGTGATGAGGACTTTGGATTCGTCCGCAGACCAAATTAGAGAATTTTTTAATCGACAAGTCTAAATTGGATTGTTGAACTTTTTGAAGGTAAATTAAAACTAGATTGCTAAGGTTAATGAAGTAAATAGGATAGATAGAGAATTTAAAAATTAAGTGATTTGAATAAAATTAAAGGACGAGATCGATGAATAAAAATAGTAAGAAATCAAGAAGCGAAGAGCTTAAAAAATTCAAATTAGGCAACGCAAAAACTGACTACTCGGCTGATTACAACCCAAGCTTGCTCGAAGCCTTTGATAACAAAAATCCAGCTAAAGTCGCTTGGACGACATTCATATGCACCGAATTCACTTCTTTGTGCCCCAAGACTGGTCAACCTGATTTTGCAAAGATTTTTATTAACTACATAGCGGATAAAAAAATGATCGAAAGTAAGTCTTTGAAGCTTTACCTATTTAGTTTTCGTAATCACGGTGATTTTCACGAAGATTGCGTGCAAACGATTTGCGATGATTTAGTTAAACTTATTGATCCAAACTATTTAGAAGTAGTGGGTGAATTCACTCCGCGAGGTGGCATTGCGATTTTTCCTTTTGCTAGTGCGTCCAAAGGCACTGCCCAATATCAAAAAATGAAAGACGAACGTTTAGTTAACTATGCTCCAGGCAAATATTCTATGGAACTTTCAAAACTGTATTAGTGCTCATGTGGAGAAAAATCCGCATGCTAAACGAGGGTGGAATTCCCATTCCCTTGGCCTTCCACTGACTCATCTAGATGCTTTAAGGTACTTTTGAGTTTAATGAGTTTTCCTGATAAATAAAGACTTCATTTTTCCATTTTGATTTGGGAAATCAAAATCTAGACTTTGGTAGGGAGTCTTTTCTAAGGAAAATTTGAGTTTTTTCCCAGTCAATGCTTTGTGAAGGCGCATATAGAGATCTTCCTGATTCCATTTTTCAAAATTAGTTGAAAACAGTATATGGCCACCAGGATTCAACGATTGATAACAGGCGTGGATAAGGGACTCGAAATCTTTTTCAATTTGAAAGGTGCCCTTGTCGGATCTTCCAAACGTAGGGGGATCACATATTATTAAATCCCACGTTCGTTTTTTATTCTGAGCGCCTTTTAAAAAATGAAGGGTATCGGCAGACCAAAATTGAAATTTTTCTGTCAAAGCCAAATTGTTTAAAAGAAAATTTTCTTTAGACCATTCGATAAAGTTTCGGCTTAAGTCTACGGTTGTGACTTCGCTTGCTTTTCCTTTGGCGGCAGCAACGCTAAAGCCGCCCGTGTAGGAAAATAAATTCAATACAGCTTTGTTTTCTGAATTATTCTGAACCCATTTCCTGTTTTCTCTTTGGTCTAAGAATAGGCCAGGCGATTGGCCCTGATGGCTTTTTAATTGAAACTTCAAATCGGTTTCATGGGCTGACCAATTGTGATCGGTAAATTCGTTAATCCATATCTTTTTTACTGCATCAAAATAGTGTAATTCGTTTTTACTCGGGGTTTTTCCGCGATCATACATTGGTTTTAAAAAAACGGATCTATTAAAAAAACTAGAAATCCAAAGCGTTAAGTCTTTAGCTTTTTCTAAGGATTCAATCGGAAACCCATGGGCACTTGGGGCCGCGGATCCAAAATAAACATAGAAAAATAGTTCAGAGCCATATTGATCTAGCAAACCATTGCAAACTTTTTCATGTAGCCAGCGAAAGCACTCGTTTGGTTCTAGAGAGTACAGTCGGCTTCTTTGCTCAAATTCTGAAATTAATGGAAAATAGTCCTCAGTAAGTCGTTCAAAAGGGGACGGTGAAGTGAATACCTCGCCTGATATTTGGATTTCAGTGCAATGAAGGCAAAGTCGAAAATAGACAGAACCGCCATATTTAGTGTCCCCTAAGATTGAAATGCCTAAATCTTTTGCGTGAAGGCGAATTTGGTGGGTTTTCCCAGTTTTAATTTTAGCCTGCCAAATAAAACGGCGACCTGAACTGGTCTCAATTGTTTTTAGGTGTTTAAATTCAGAAACGGCATTTGGCGTTTTATGACGGTCACTGGTCCAAATTTTTTCAGAACCTTTTTGTTCAATAAACGAATGAACTTCAATAGCGGTGGTCAGGTCTCGAAACGGCTTGTCGGTTACAAATAAATAGGTTTTTACGCAGCTATCGGTCTGCCAGAGCGCATTGATTTCAGCCGCATAGTGTTTGAGCGGAAATAGAATTAAGCCAGAAGTGGTGGCGTCTAGCCGCGAAACAATTGCTAAATCTAAGCCTGTTTTTTGCTCTAGAAATTCCTTAAAGCCGTCCTTAAAATCATCTACTTTGTGGGTAGTTAGGCCATAGGGTTTTTCGGCAACAATAAACCGAAGAGTTTGTTTAAAAATCAATTTCATAGGAATGCGGGGATTAGAGTCCTTTTTATTGCAAAAAGTCAATGCTTCGGGGATTACGGGGCCTTCTGGGCCCCATTTTATGGCAGATTTGTAGAATTTTTGCGTTTACAGGTATCCAATCTGTAAGTATAGTGCCGACTTACTGATTCACATGCGTCCTTAGCTCAGCTGGATAGAGTAACCGGCTTCGAACCGGTTGGTCGGGAGTTCGAATCTCTCAGGGCGCACCAATTTTTGTTTTCCGAATTATTTATTTTTCCGAATTGCTGACTCTTTTTCTGAAGGTTTTGTGGTTTTTTTTGTTATTCTCTCGCCCATTCTCGCTTTTGTTATTTCTGCATTTTCAGCAGGACAGGTTAGTGTTCCAATCACGGCATTTTTTCCTAATATTATTGGAGCCATCATTGGAATTGCTGGATTTCTTTTTATAAAAAAGTACGCCGAGTTAGTTGCATCACGTTCATTTGAAATAGCAGCGGCAGCCCTTTTTTTAATTTCCACGTGCTTTGTATTTCCAGGAACGCTGGGCGTGCACCGGTGGGCTTCGATTGGAACGCTAAATCTAAATGTTTCGATGGCATTGACTCCTTTAGTTTTGAATGGAGTTTTTAGAAGCACCGATCGTGGCATTTTTTATTGGGCGCCATTGATATTTATTTTGGTGGCTATCCATTTTTTTCAACCGGATGCGGGGCAAATGACTGCGATCGCAGCTGCAATTATTTGGTTACTTATGGCAAATGATAAAAGGTCCTGGAAATTAAATGCAGCTGTTTCTAGTTTCTTACTTTTAGGTTTGGCTTTAAATTTAAGACAACCGGACCCTTTAGAACCCGTCTTGCCTGTTGAACAGATTATTGAGGTAATGGCTGGGCAAGGAATAACCGGCTGGATTCTATTGGGTGTATCACTGTGTTGTATTTTCTTACCGGCACTTAAACTCACTTTGTTTTATCGTTCTGAGCGCTCGTTTGGATTCGCCGGTATGATCTATTTGCTGGCTCAGTTTGTGGTTCCATCAATTGGTAATTTTCCAGTACCGGTAATTGGAGCAGGGGCCGGACCGGTAATAGGGTTTTATTTATTAATGGGGCTCATTTCTATTTCCAAATGAATTTAATTGAAAATATAGTATAGGACGGACTTTATTAAAAAAAAATTCTTAAACTTCACTTTAATGTTTCTTTTTTTTCAATCACTTTGCATTGCCAAAGCCAGGGATAACACGGAGTGTTTGGTTCTATTTAATAAACTGAATAGATCCGGGAAACTTTTGAAGATTCAATCCAGTTCAATTGTCGAGTATGTAACCTGGCGAGCTACGTTATGTAAATTGATACCAACTGGAAAGGGAAACGTGACGGTACTTTGCGATGGGCAAACCTCAAAAGGAAAGACCGCTTTTTTCTGGGAAAAAAAATATAAGAATAAACTAATTCCCGCCTATAGATATTGTGAGCCTCAGTAGTTAATTTGATGATGATCTTTTAGATAAGTCTGGCCCAGCAATTTTCAATTGGCTTCAAAGCTTTCAGTTTGCAATTACTTATAAGATGATCCGCAATAAAAGCGATGAATTTTAGCGTTCAATTGATTGAACGTTCGTGTTCCGAAGGATCCCAAAAACCAATCCGCTGGTTTATACTTTTCATCGGGAAATCGATAGGGCATGTTTGCCGTGTCTGTATAAAGCTTTACCGAGTCAATTTCCACATAGATTTTATTAAATTCATAACAAAAAATGTATAATTTATAATCGAATTGCGGTTGCAGTTGGGTGATTGCTGGACTTTAAACTGAAAAGAAGTCACAAGTGAAGCAGACAAGTTCCTCATCATGGGATTTTGATGTCACGCTTACAAAGTAGGAAACTAAATCTTTAATTTTAATAGCAAGGTGTGCTTGATCTTTAAAACTCAAACTTGAAATTATCGTGTGATGCACGCTTTTCTCTTTTAAAAGTGCTGCATCTGTTATGGCTCTTTGTCGCCAATTATTGTGATAGGTGTTTAGATAAGGGGAATCTTTTGAGATATAGTGCGTTCGAGCTTCACCACGTATCCATTTTTTATTTTTCTGTTGGACAAGACCTGAAAGTTCCAATTGCTTTAAGCATTGTTCAATAATTTGAACGGGTAAAAAAAGTCTTTTGGCAATATCTTCAATCGTTTGGAATTTGGAAATACCAACAACATGATGGATCGCAACCCAATACCAGATTGAACAGTAGAGTGCTTCTAGTGACCCCTGCTGAATAGGGGCGCCGCCCGACTGAATTTTTGAATCGACACGATCTGATACAAGGCGCTTTATTTTAAATTCTAAATGTTGCTTTAAGGCTTTTGTTCCGGCTTTGGTAAACTCTAGTATTAAAAATAGAAATTCCTTTTCCTGATCCGTAAGATTCCAAAAATTAGCAATTCCTAATATGTGATCCGGCGTTAAATGGGCTTTTCCATTCATTGATTGAGACAGGTAGCTTGCCTGGCATCCGCCCGCTTTGGCCAGTTTAGTCCAAATGCCCCAAGTGTCTTTCTCAGATTTTACTCTGGCTTTTATATAACTTCGATAGTCGTCAAAATCAAAAATATCAATTTCTTTACTCATGTAGAAATTATACGCATTGTATTAATAATTTAGTAATTAAAAAAGGGTTAACGCGGTATTTTCGCCCTAGGTTTCATCGTGGAAGTTTCAAAAATTCAATCTCAAAGTGACACAGCGTACTGTCTAAAAGATGTTCGGTCGTATCTCCTAAATCGCTTTTAGGCAAATTGTAAGGCTCGAAAGTAATTAAAATGGACCTGGCTAGAGACTGTTTTGCAATTTGAATTTGTTAGGGAGACTACGTGAAATTGAATCGGACTGGGACTTACTTTAAATTTACCCATCTAGTTTTTGTATTTTTATTCCTATTTTTTTTCGCTCCCTATGCTGGCTTGGGTGCTTCTTACTCTCGGTTTGTTGGCAGCATTTATACAGGTGAGCGGCCGTCGGCACAACTTTTTGAAATCGATGCCGGAACCAAAGATCGTTGGGTGATGTTTTTTAAAAATCACCAAAGTACCATTGAAACTCATATGTCGTATGCTCTAGAAACTGTTACTAAAAACCTTTTAACGATGATTAGCACATCTCCAGACAGGGCTGACCAGATTTTAGACGTATTGGTTTCACTCCGAGGCAATATGCCGGATGAATTTCGTTGGATGGTGGCTGCTTTTGAAGTGGAAAGAGGGCGAGTGACCCAAAAGACAATTGCTGATTTAACCTCTATCGCGTCACGAGCGATGTTTAAAACTAGACGTGGATCAGGTGGATTCTTTAGAGCTTTTGAAACTAGAAGCCAGTATTCAATAGATTGTCCCCCGTTAGCTCTAAAAGGCGAGACCCGCGAAAGGGACGAGATTTTCTTGGATTCCGCAGTTGTAGGCGCTTTTCTGATGAGTTCCTGGCATAGAGTAGTGGCGATTGATCCCGCAAGCAATTCTGTCGCTATCGAGCGCAAACGGATCGAATGGATAGATGAATTAAAGGATCTGACCAGTCATTTTGAAATCACTGAAATCGAACAGGTTATTAAACATTTACACGATCCAGCCATTAGTGGATTTAGCAATGGCAGCAGAAAACGGGAGTTTTTGGAAAACGCCCTAGAAATGTTAAGGCGACTGAGCCATCGCTATGGAAAATATCAGGTCAACAAAGATGGTGATCTCGTTTACTTAAGCGGAGCTAAAACAGAAGAGAGTTATAAAAATATTCGAACTTTAGTCAGTGCTTGGGTACGCTCGGATATTATATTTTTTATTAATAATTTGACCCGACTTTTGCGCGAAGGTTTGATTAAAATAGACCAGGTTTTCAAAATTAAATTAAATGAAAATGAAAAAGAAATTGTCAAACGATTGATTATTGGCAAGAGTGCTAGCACTGAAGGCTATCTGGCTGCAAGCCTCTTATTGCTGAATCAAAAATCGGAAATTGATCTATCAGATTCAGACCGTAAAAAAATGATTGAGTCTTTATTTGAAATGTTGACCAATGCGGAAGTGAAATATGGACTAGTCAGTATTTCTGAACGAGGGCTAGAATCAACTAGAACAGAAAACGACTATTTTTATTCCATTTTAGGCAAGTTTTATGACTATTTTTTAGAATCCGGCGGACTATCCGCAAAGCAGGGAATTGAATTATTTGATAGGCCTACTGTTAAAGCGCCCTATTTGACCGCGGGGGAATTTGATAAATTTGAAAGAAAAAGATTAAATTTAGTTTCAAAGACATTAAGCTACGACGAATACAAAAAAGAAATGATTCGGAGACTTTCAAAAGGAACTACATACAGCAGTGAAGAACAACTGCGAGTAGCCGACGTTCTTAACGACACATTGAGAAAAGAAGACCGTTCGTCCGTTGGAAGAATTATTCACGAACGGTTTATAGAAAATAAATTCGCAAGTTTTTTTCGAAGCAAAATGAACTGGGACGCGGAACTGGGCTGGCCAATTCAACTTATGCTAAAAGTAAACCCAGATGACAGTGAGCTTCATGATCATTTGGTGAGTGTAATTGTAGAACGAAAAGTGCAAAGTGCAATTTCAGCTGGCGATGCCCTCATGTATTTAATGCAAATTAAATCAAATTCTCCAAAAATAAAAACCTATGTTCTTCATCATTTAAGATTTCCAGAGGCGGGCGACACAAATTCCTATTTCTTGGCGCTCGTGCGGCTTTTTCCCGAGGCAGTAACGGATATATTGGGAACAGTGTATAGATTTAGGCAAGATGTTGATAAAATAGTACCGCTTCTGACGGTGCTAATTAACGAATGCATTATCAATCCAACGCTGCTTTCAGCTATTAGAAATGAAATTGAAAATGGATTAGCTAAGGCTGAAACGAAAAACAATTTCGGTGGTTTCAACTTAGCAGAGTGGTTGACAATTCAAGTGAACAAAAAAATTCAAAATTCGTGTATTAAGTTTTATAGGGACACCAAGTGAAGGAGATTTTTATGGGCAAATTTAAATCAATTATAAGCTGTCTTCTTTCGTTTTCACTGGTGTTCAGCGGAATTCAACTCAGGGCCGAAGAAACTGATGACAATGAAGATATTTTTGCGGCGCTTAAGAATTCAATGGGTGCGGTTTCAGCTGAATCTCCGGTCCAGGATAAAACAGACGAAGCGCTTGCCGCCGTATTTGGCGGGGTTGACTCCGTCATAGAAAAATCTTCTGTCCCATTGGCGAGCATTACACCAAAATTAGTTACTCAAGCCAGGGCCGCTATTGCAAGTACGCCAGTGAGTAGTAATATTGATTCTGACTTTATTTCCCAAGGTGCGCCGCTTTCAATTCTTCTTTGGGGTGATTCTCAACAGGTACTTCAGGACTCACTTACCAATATCGTAAAACGACTTTATAGTGACAAAGATCCAAGAAGTTTTAGATTCGTTGTCAATTCTGATCCCGTTCCATGGATGAATGTGGAATACGTCGATTTAAACATTGGACTTCGTACGAAGGAAACTAGGGATTATGAAACAAAAAAGGCAAGATATGATAATCAAGATTCAAAATTTCCAACTAATATTCAAAGGCCAATTCCCCCTGATGTTCCTGTCAAAATGGGAGCGGTCGTTGAAATCTCTGCAGGCCAAATTGCATCTGTTAAAAATTTGGATGAACTTGCTGCTCGATTAGCTTATTATCTCGCAAAAAATAATCCCAAGGTATACGGAATTGTTCAAGACCCTCGGTTTATGCAAAACCAAGAACTTATAGTTCTTATTAACCAAATGGTCGAGAGTTCGCAAAACGCAGACGCTGGAAAAATCAAAAAAACAAGAGACGATATTGAAGCTGAGTTTGCCGCAATCGAGCGATTGGCAGCAGCTGAATTTTATCCTTGGGCACTTTACCAATACGAGCATCGCGAATTTACCTGGTTAGCTGACGTTTATTTAAAAAGTCCAAATCACTTTATTGGGCGACATTTAATCGGAGCGGGTGCAACCAAATATCAACTCGATGATTGGTCAAGACCGGTGCGATTGCTTGCTCAGTCAACTTATATGGGACTATTACAAGGCTCAGAGCGAGGCAAAAGTTTGCAAATGGCTGAAACACCTTTGCCAAAGCCTTTAGCGAGACTTCGGTTTTTAATGAAGTGTTATACAGAGCCATTTTATTTTGGAATGAGAATTCAGGGCACGTTGCTTTTAACCGCTTCAATAGGTGTCACGCAATACTTTTTTCCTGAGGTTGCCCACTGGGCCTTATCTGCAGTTCATTTAGCTGGCAGCGTTCCAGACGCAGCGACCGTAGTACAAACTGCGTCCGTTCAAGATGTCCCGCAGGCAGCACAGGCCATTCCAGTAGTCCAGGAATTGCCGTCGGGGCCAACTGTTTCTGAACAGGTTGGCGATCTGGTTACAAAAGTAAAAGGCATGACTCAGAATTTGATGGAAAGTACTTTTTTAACTTCGTCTGACAAAACTAGCGATGGGGTCCCAACAACGGCGGGTCAGTTTTTTACCGAATATAGATATGCACTTGGTGCCGCTGCAGCCGTCATCACTGGTGGAATTATTGCAAAAAGTTCCGGTGTACTGGGTGAAATTATGCACTCGTTGTCTAGAAGTCAGGAATTAGAAAAAGTGGATCGACAAGCACGAAGAAGAAAAAAAATCCAAGAAGAAGGCCCCGAGGATTGGTCTGACGCTGCGGCCCCATTGATTCAAGGCACCGTTGAAAAAGGGCCTGGGCAAGGTGTAAACGTAACTATCAGCAACGTAGGCGTTCCGGAAGATAGTCTTGATTCAAAGGGTAATGCCAATTTGAATAACGGCGACGATCGAGAGGATACTGATTGGTCAGCGCGGAGCCGCGGGCTTTACGAGCGGGGAATAAAGGTAGTAAATGGAGCCCAGGATGCAATTCGAAGTGGCTTTAATTTTATAGTAGTCGGACCAGGTAGAATACGACGTTCCACTCAAAAGAAAATGCATGCATTCGCAGTCAACGGGCGAGAGTATACTCGTCGACAACAGAAAGCATTTTTGGATTCGATTGGACAATTTAAGGAAGATTGGCAACGAAATGCCGAACTACGTGCTGAACAAGCGGAAATCAATCGAGAAGCGAGACTTGAAAAAAAGGCAGCGGATCAAGCCGCAAAAATTGAACAGGATATTGTAGACAAAGCTGCAAAAATTGAACGTGATACTGAAAAAGCGGCCCAAAAAGAAGCCGCAAAAATTGAAAGAGATAGCCAGAAAAAGTTAAAACAGGAAGCTCGTCTAGCGGCCAAAGCAGCAAAAAAAATAGAAGATGAAAAACAACGAGTCGCAAGGCTAGCTCAAAATGAAATTGATAAAGCTGCTCGAAAAGTTAAATCTGATGAAAATCGGGAACGCAGGCGGTTGGCTCGAATTGAAAATGCAAAACGTAGAAAAGAATTTTTCATAGCATTAGGCGCAAAGACTCTTGAATCCTGGGAAACTTTTGATCGCGTGGCGACTTCGATTCCAGAAAGGTCCCTAGTCGGAATGACCATCGGCCTTCAGTTTGGGGCTCAGACTGCAAAAAATGCTCGCAAACGAGGAAATACGTTCCTTTTTGAATACATTCCAAATCGAGGTCAAGCCGCAAAAGACGGAATTCGAGAGGCCGTCGCCAACACCGCTGCAGGAATTGAAGATTACAAAATAAAACGGAAAGAGGGTATTAGGTTTCGAAATGATCGAAATACTCGAATAGCTCGGGCCAAATTGAAACTTGAACTTTTTCTAGAGGATGATAGTCAAATTTCTACTCCGTTATTTGATACCTTAAAAGATATTGTGATAGCATTTAACAATCCCGATAATCATGCTCACCAGACCATAGCTGAAAAGTGGGCGATTGATATTAAGTCTTATAAAAATAAGGATATTGCCGATCTCTATTTTAGATTTTTAAAACGCTGGGTTTTTCAGGCCGAATTGTATGGGGCTCCGGACAATGAAATTGCAAAAATGGCCGAACTTTTCAATAGTGGGTTTTCAAAAATTGAAACAAAAAATATTACACGTGAACATCAAGTGATAGGTGTGAAGTTTTTGGAATTTATGATGGCAAAAGGTGGCAGCTATAGCCAAAAATATGTTAAAGCCATTCAAGCAAGATCTGATCTTGCCGGTATTTCAAATAACAATGGCGACGCGCGATGGCGTCTTAGTGCTATAATTGGTAGTACACCCTCGCCCGATGATGTTGGATCTTACTATAATGATTTTTTGTCAGCGATGAATTCGTTTAGACTTATTGGCTTAACTCCGGAAGACCATGAGTCTGCTGGGGCCCTTGTGGTGGATGCTTTGGGCTCGGCCCGACAAGAAGAGAAAAATACAGTTGCACGGCGTTTGTATAGTAAAAAGGAAAAAGAAGTGATTGCGTGGCTTGGCCAACCTCAGCGATCAGATGCACAAATTAGGCGATTTCTGGTATCCATGAAGGACAAATACAAAGCCAGATACAACTATCCATTTTCCCACTTAAGTTTAGGGTCCGCATTAAAGGACATTCAACCGCTTGGCGCAATTAGGATTTTGCAAGCGGCTAAACCGTTGGGGTTAGGACAAGAGCATTCCGAATACAAAACTGGATTTGACAGTTTTAATAACCAAATGGATTCGTTTTTAAATGGAAGAATTGATTCGACGTTTAATGAATGGATGAGCCGAGCAAAAAGTGTTTCAGAATTAGCAGCGATAGTGGATGAAGAAACCAAAAAATACAGTGTTGACCCTAAATTATTTCAAACTCGGTTTTATAACCGAATGAATGATCTTTCGAATTTAATAACATCAGTTGAAGACTTTCATGTATTGTACAGTAAAGAGTATTTTTGGGCCCCGGGTACTGGACAAGAAGAAGTGGCTCCGCTTGAAAAGCCGCTCAAGGTACTTTTGGATTCCAAGCGCGCGCAATATTCCAATAGTCCAATTTGGATGTTTGACCCAATTCTTTCTGAACGAATTCATTCCACAACTATGAGGCAGCTGATTTCCTTAAAAGCCTATCCAAATACTTATGATGGAGTAGTGAGTTTGTGGAAAGAAATGACCTCTCGAGGTGTTTCCACTGTGACGGATGATATTTTGTCGAGTTTAATTAAAACAGGGACGCACCAGCAAATTGAACAACTTGAAACACACGCCGTCGCTGAAGGGCGGTTATTTGATCAAGTAGCACGAGACGAGTTTGCGATTCGACAAATTAAACGATCAATCCAGTATAATCTACTTATGTCCAATCTGACAGCGTCAGTTACAGAGAGGATCGTAAATCTGAATAGTTTTCTTTTAAGTGCGCAATATATTATGAGAGACATGGGAATTCGCTATGCAAAATTTTTAGAAGATTTGTCTGTCGATATGAATAGTACCTATGCTGAAGCGCAAATTATTGAAAATGCAAAAAGAAATCGAATCGTAACCTTTGCTACAAACGCGACTAGTTCGGAAATTAAAGATTCTAGAATTTCTATGTTTGAGCAAATCTTGACCCATGTAAAAGAATGGAAGCCGGCTAATCAATTAAAGTTTATGTTGTATTTACGCGGAAATATTGATTCTGACGATTTCATTAAATCCCAGTTTCCCAAGTTCGGACCCGAGCGAATCCGCAAAATTTATCAAGGTCTTCCGTTGGAAGCAGCTATGGGTGTATCTGCACTTTATCTTCAAGCAACTTTATTATCTCGAAAGGGACCAAATGAAGGCTATGGTAAAAAATTATCAGAATACATCATTAGCCAAGGGGCAAATGACGAAACCTTAACCTACGCTCGTTTGTTATTGAAGGGCCTTCTGCAAGGACTGGAAGATTCAGGAAATCAAGGATTTCAATTAAATGTGTTAAGCGCATTAGTCGCTATGAAACCAGAGCACAATAAAGGAAATAGTGTTGAAGGTAACAACAAGGACAGTAAAGTTTCAATTGGTGAAACGATCAAAGTAATTCTAGAAAAATTTCCCGGAGTCGGTCCAAAAATTGGACAGTTTCTAGTTGGCACTAATCGGTTACCAAAGGAAATTAATGATATCTTAATTGGGACTCAGGACAAATCATTGCCGCCTACTCGGTTTCAAATGTTTTCCGATTTAGCAAGCATTGTAGATCGCGGCCAAGATATTGGAATTGAACTTGGTGATTTGTTGGGCGCTGGATCACTTAAATACAGCACCTTAGGACGTATGAATGGCAAACCAGTCGCCTTGCAAATATTCCGTGAAACCGTTCAGAATAATGTGGATTACCAGATTGCGGCACTTCATGGGATGATCGATGATCTTATTAAAAGAGGCGGGCGAGAATGGGGCTTTTTACGAGTCATTGTAGATGGCGCAGTAAATGCCGTTCAGCGTGAAAAACAGTATTTGGAAGAAGCTGCAAAAACAAAAATTGCGCGTGAAAAACTGTATGTCGGTTTTAACGATGATAGCTTTTTAATTACTGTTCCCAAACAAATTCAATTAAATAAACGATTGCTTGTTTCGGATTACGCAAAAGGTATTTCGTTCAAAGATAAGGATTTTCCAGACGAAGACAAGCTTCCGGTAGGACTTAAATTATTAGAAATGGAAGCTAAAATTCTGTATGGAACGTCATCTGGTACCATTACTTACGATACAGATCGCCATGCTGGAAATTATTTAATTGATATTCAAAAGGATGAGGCCACCGGCAAGAAAAAATACCATATTTCCCCTATTGATTTTGGCCAATTGACTACCATCAAAACTACCCAGCGGGATCGAATTGAACGACTTTTTTCTTACGCAGCCCTTTTGGGTCAGTTTGGACATAACGATTGGTTGATCGAAAAAGTAGCCAGTGAATTCGGTTTAACGGGAAAAAATAGAAAAATGCTTGAAGAAAACCTTAAAGCCTATTTTCCGTTGTCCAAAGCAGGTGGCAGCAACATGGATAAGTCTGGCGGTGGTAAAGATGGAAAGGCAATTACAGATTATTTTTCATTGATTGCTGCCGTTAACGAAACCTTTCGGGACTCGAAAAATAAAGTGACTGGGGTTCGAAATGACGCCGATGTTGCGAATTTGGATCCAGATTTGCGCACAGGTAAGTTAGATTTTGCTTATACCGATTTTGTCCGTGCTATCATTCAGTTAAATCAATACGAAGATGTCATCGATGTCCCTAAGCATATTCAAACGCCAAGCAAAATATTGTCTGATCGCGTAAAGGATAAGGTTGCCGAACATTTAAAAGAAATGAAATTGAGTCGGTGGCAAGAACTTGGAGTTTTAAAAAACAATGCAGAACGCTGGGTTCGTGCAAAAATTGACGGCGAAAAATTTGAACCTATTTTGGTGAGGCCGACGCGGCAGCAGTTAGATCAATTTTCAGTTATTGGTAGCAATCGATCTAAACCAGTCAGTCGTTCTGCCTTCGTTGGTCAATGTCTAAAATTTTACAATATAACAGGTGTTCACTAAAAAACTGCGAGCGTTTAAACTGTGAGCGCTTTTTTGTTAACCGAAAAATGTCATATTATACAAACTTATGACATGAATAACTTACAGGATGGATTTAAATCCATCCTGACCTGGAACAAGAGTC
Source organism: Pseudobdellovibrionaceae bacterium (assembly GCA_043757515.1). Taxonomy (GTDB): domain Bacteria; phylum Bdellovibrionota; class Bdellovibrionia; order Bdellovibrionales; family Bdellovibrionaceae; genus UBA2316. Next base: position 28,920 of record JAYVPD010000230.1, on the reverse strand, counting down.
GCAAATACGAATCCTGTATTACAAATTATTAAATTGTACAAAAACTAAACAACTAAAAGGAGCACGTTATGAATCTTTCTAAATCTTTGCTATCATTGTTGGTAGCTTCAACTATGGTTCTAAGCATCACAGCATCAGCAACTACTGATATGGTTGCTATTCAAAAGGGATCTATCGATTTGATAGCAACTGAAAGCGCTAATTTGAAAAATGATGGCGCTGAGTACACTAAATTGACTACAGTTTTAGGATCTGCAAAGAAGTCGGCTGCGGGATATCGCATTGATATTAGTACTGGTGGTAAATTGACGGTAGCTGGAGTGATTTTACTTCCTTTCGCTGGCGGTGCACGGGCGTACGCTGAAGTTACTAAACAAGTTTCTCAAGTTAAAAGAGCGAAAAGCGTTCTTAATATTTTAGTTGCCCTTGGAGCTGTTGCCTTTGTTGGTGGCTACGGATTTGAAAAGTACGGTGCTTCTCATATTGATGCATCTGAAGCGGATGTAATAGCTGCGGTTGAAGCCCTTAATCAAAAACGTGCTGACATGGAATTTCGTCGAAGTTTAATAGCTGAAAACGCAAGAAAATTAGGCGGAACTGTTAACGAAAACATTACTACTCACCAAAACATTATGACTATCACTGGATTAGAAGGACTTAAGCAGTACATCGGTTCTGGCGTTATGACTTTGCCAATTCCAATGCCAATCCAAATGCCAATGATCTCTGCAGTTCAACAATAAGTATAACTAAAGTATAGATAGTTATTTTGAAAAATTTTAAAGACCTCAGCTGAAATTTCAGTTGGGGTTTTTTCGTTTTTGAGCTTCCATAATCCCGCGAGCCATTTCGATTTGTTCGGTCCGTTTGGCCTGCATTTCGGGTGAATTTATATTATATTTTGTTCCATTGGCGTCTAAAATCGCCAGTAATTTTTGAAAGCTTTCATCACCGCGCTCTTCAGCAGTCATACTATTAGATTGCCTTGCTTGATCACCAGCCTCTTTAAATACGGAATTGAAGGCAGCACTGGCTTGATCCGCTTTTTGCTTTTGGTAGTCTTGAATGGCGGGACCAATGGTTAAAAGAAAGTAGGATGTGAAAATAGCAGAAGAGGTCCATCGTACAAAATCAACCGTGTGTATTTTTTTAAGAGTAGCTGTCATTTTAGCTTTCGCTTCGTCAATTGCCGTTTTTAAGCCACGCAATCTAGCTGTTTGAAGATCGTTCTCGGTAAGGGCAATTTTAAGGAACTGGCCTGTACCTGGAATGTAAGGCGGTAAAATTTCTATTATTCCTTTGGCTGATAATTCTATGTCAAATCCTAGATAGATTTTTGAAGCCAACGTGCTTCCCCAAAGAGCTAAAAACAAAGCAACGTCGATGTTGTCGGCGTTATCGCGGATAAATTTGACAAAACGTTTCCCTAAAGTGGGGTCCGATACGACAGTCGCAAATGTTTGTTCCATCGTTTCATTCCACAATGACATTTCAATACGTTCACGAATGGTAGAGTCGTCCAATTTATCAAAGGCCTCTGCTATATCACGAGTCTCATAGAGGTTTCTCCAAAGGCCTTTAGGCTTATGGCAAAGGCGATAGATTTTCACTAGGAGTTCAGTAAAAGCAATTTTCGAGACAGTGCCATTTTTTGTAGAACTAGCTATTAAAGACCTAAGCTTTTTAAGTTCTTTTGGATTTAGGGCAAGAATTCTTTCCTCTAAACCGAGCCCTTGATATTTGTCTTTGGATGATAGAACTTCGATGACGGCCAAAAAATATTCAGGCGATTTTATGGAAGCCTGGATTTCTTCGGCAGTTATTGTTTCCTGCTTCAAAAGTCCTATTTTATGAACTTGAAAAAGAAAAGGATTGAAGTGCCGTTTGTTTTCAAAATAAAAAGAAAGGCACGATATTTGCGGTGCCTCTAGCGAGGACAGTTCGACAGTTTCAATTTTTTTATCGGCGATAGGGGATGGAAAAATAGGAAATAGCACCACTAAAACGATGGTCGATAAAAAAACCGAAATTGAGACTCGAGAGTGTATCACATAGACATTTTCGGTCCCTTGGAAGCGAGTCTTAAGCGTATGCTAGCGGAATTTAATTTAACTAGCCCAGCCTAAAAACTAGTCGAGATTCAGTTTCAATTTCCCCTTTATTTTCCGTCAATAGCTAGTTTTAAGGATAAAGTTTTAGGCCTTTTTTGACGATGGAGAGCCATGGTGAAAAAAAACGCATTGGTTGTAGAAGTTGAAAGAGGAACTCATTTTCCTGATCAGTTTTTAGAGCTATTTAAATTTGAAACCATCAACAAGGTATACCTTCGTGATGTGACCTCCGATTTTAAAACGGATCGCTTTGACTTTGTGCTATACGCCTGTGAATGTGTAAATGAACGCCAGTTGCGGTGGTTAGTTCCATTTGCCAAGCAAAATCCACTTTCGCAATTTATCGTTTTAACTCAACAAATTTCAATTCACGCGTATCGGCTAGTTGCTTCCATGGGAAATATTATTACTTTGCAACTTCCGCTAAGTGATGAGATTTTGAAAAATATTGTTAGTCAAATGACGGCTCCAACTGCCAATGTAGATATTCATCGATTTCCGCGATTTTTGACTGATGAACCCGTCCGCATGGTGGTTATGGAAACAGGTCTTCTCATTCCAAGTCGGATGAAAAACTATTCTGTTAGCGGTGCATTTATCGAATACAAAGGCATTCACTTAAGAGTCGGTCACAATTTGAAAGTGAATTTACCTCAGCAGATGAATCCAGACACAAATAAAAAGCTACAACTTGATGGGCGTGTCGTTTGGATTCGAGCTGGTGAAAATCGATCCTCTAGCAGCGGAATCGGAGTCCAATTTATCGAATGGTTTATCAAAGCCAGCTAATTTAATAATCTGTTTGTACTTTGATAGAAAATCTATCAAAAAGCGGCTCAAATTCAGGTGTGATAATTCCTGCCTTTACTAATCTGGCTTTTACCCATTCAGCATGTTTAACTATTTCTTCATTTTTAGATTTGAGGGATTCAATCAACATCGCTAGTGTTTTTTTTGTATCTATACCAGATTCAGGAAGTTTCAAATCTAGATTATTAACTTCGCAAAGTTTTACAGTGTCAGGAGAGCTAGCAAGGTCATCCGGCGTTGTCATGGCTTCAAATGGGTAAACAGTTGCGATCAGTTGCTTGGCAATGGGAATACGATTCCACCAAGAGGAGATATTTTTAGAATAGGCCCACGCAACAAAATCTGAACACACGTTCATCCACTGGGAAAATTCGACTTTTTGCCACTCCATCGCCGAGCTGCCTTCGCTCTGATTATTTTGTTGCGGCTGCAATCGATAACCATAGACGCTGTCTTTTGATCTATACTTTATGTTAGACAGGGCTTCTTCACGCAAGTCTGTGGTCGTTGAAAGCAGAGTTCGTTTGACTCTGTAAACCGAGTAATTCATTCGATACATAGGGGAGTCACCGTAGCCAAATTGAATGAAAGGTCCTTTTCGATCTTCTTCCGGTAAGTGTTCTTGGAAGCGAGGTGGATAGAAACTCCACGATACAAGACTAAGATGAAGCGGGTCCTTTGCGATATTTGTTATGATTTCAGCATGGCCAAATTTCACTTCTGGTTTTTTAAAAGAAAGAATCTCTTTAATTTTAGCTGCTAAAATAATATTGTCACCAAGGCGATGTTCATGGAAGGTTTCTTCGTGCTGTAAAATTATATCGCCCGGATAGGTTAAAAGCCCGCAGCCCATTTCTGAGCTGGGAACAATGATTTCTTTTATCGATGCCAGTGAAAGCTCATTTTGAGCTTTCACTGTACAAGCTAATAAAAAAAGAAACAATGCCAGACGTTTTATCATTTTTTATTTTTTGCTTTTGCCTTCGACTTTAGCAAACGTTTTAACTAAATCAGCGTAGCTAATTCGAGCGCCCTTGAAAATCGAATTTTCATCAAATGAAGTTCTCATATTCCAAAGAACAGTGCCCAACCCCTGATAGTAACCCACATATTGTGGCGACTTTGGTTGTTGCAATAAATAATTTGCTGATAGCTGTCCAACAAAAGTGGATGTTGGATTTTTGTCCCAAGGGTTAGAATTTACATAACCTTTATCAGCCAGTTGAGCTGTGATTTCCTTGATAATTTGAACTTGTACGTCGGCCAATCTAAGTTTGACGTCAACGCTGACCGGAACAATCGGTTTTGCTAGGCCCTCGGTGCCTAAAACCAATTGGTTGTAATACTGAGTCAGATCTTTTGTTCGATCACTGACCATTTGTGACTGGGACCCTTGATCTAACAATTCGCCGCTCATTTTTGCGTTTACAGCGACGTTTGCACCTTTGTTAATTAGTAGCAGAGGATCGATTTGACTTAGTTTGAATAGAACTACCTTTGTCTGTCCGCCTATAAGTGGCTCAACTGTTTCGTTTGAAACGGCGTCTTGTCCAGCAAGCTGCAAAGACAATACATGGGACTGAGGATTGTTTGCAGTCGATGGATTGGTGACCTTCACAGCTACTGTCATTGAACCATCCACAGCATTTAGTTCACTGATTTGAATTCCACGTACCTCAACTATATTGTTTACTTGCAAATTAATCGGACGAGCCACTTCATCTACAACAATTCCTAAAGATTCAGCATCACGTGGATTCTTTTTCAAAGCCACTTGCGCTAAGAAAGGCGTTGACCCTTGAATACGCTTTAACGCAGGGACATCCAGTTCCATAACCTGAGATTGGCCTTCGATTTCACCGTAGATAGTAACTTTAACTCGTTTTGCTTTTCCACCGTAGTTGGCAACTACGAAACGTGCGGCGATTGCTTCACCCGCGCGTAAAATACCGTCATTCACTTTACCAACGATTTCTAAACCTTCAATTTCAATATTAGTACTTGTTAATCGTGTGTTGAATTTTTCATCAAAAATATTTTTGTAGACAGAACTGTATACCGACGAATATTTTTCGATAGAATCTTTTTGATAGCGATAATTGTACTCTTGCATCTGTCCAACTAAGTTGGCAACTCGATAGCCGACGGCCTCACCGATTTCCGCACCTTTTGGGAAACTGTCGTCCAAAGCGGCATAGTAGTTTCCTGCAAACGCTCGCTCAATTGCCGCTGAATAGGCCTTTGTGAACGACTCTTCAAAAATTTTCTGATAATAAGAATCGGGAACCTGAACCACTACCTTTACGATTTCTTTTTTAGGAGCAACGGGAGGTTTAGGTGGCGCCGATGCCGCAGGCGTCGGAGCTTGCGCTGCCGGCACTATTTGTTCACGCATTTCAGTTCGAGTTCCTGATCCGATGGAATTGAATAAATAGCCCAGAGAACTTGAACGAAACGATGCAAAAGCGCGGTTTGAATTTCTCCAAGAAGAAAATCGACCGTCAATGTCTTTTGGTGAACCACGGAAACTTCTAACTTGCCAATAGTCCATTTGATTTAAATCAGACGCTTCACGGGAATCTTCGAAATCTTCATTGGAAAATTGATACTGGCCACCGTGTTTAAGAAATTCTTGTCTAAAAAACGCTTCCTCGTTGATTTTCGGTTGGCCGTCGTAAGAATAACCATCAGTTAACCCTTTAAAATCACTGACATCATGGCCATAGATTTGGCGATCTGGTTGCGATTGATTATTTACCGCTGTAACAAATCGTTTATACACATCATTGGAAGCATCCTGAGTTGCCACTGGAGTGGCAAGGTCCGTTGCCCGGCTGCGTGCGGATAGAAAATCAAGTTGGGTAATCGATTGACGACCTACTTGGATTTCACTGGCATCGCCAGAGGTGGCATCAAACCCAACGTCCATTCCCTTTGATAGGCCATGAATATGACCTAACGTAGTTCCTTGGTGTTGACCAATTCGTTCGGCCATTTTGGCACCTTCACGCCATCCGTTTTCGCAAGATTCCAGTTCTTTTCGATCTATCGATCTTTGGGATTGATCAATTTGATCAATAAATTTTTCTTTGCAAAGGGTCTTTAGCTGCCCATTTTGATTCATACGATCACGGCCGACGACTCCATCATAGTTTCTATCGGTAAATCTACCTTGTACATGCCGAGGTCTGTTTTGGGCCATTGAATCTTTGGTTACAGCAAAATTAAGAGCAAAAATTACTGCAAGCGAAAGTTTATTAAAGCGAGTGCTTGAATTCATGGTGTCCTCTATTTGAGACAGGTTTAGTTGCGCGAAGAAGAAAGATAGTCGAAATGGGTATTTTTTGCGACTGTAGAGATTTAGTCAATTTGCCAAAAAAGGTTACTCTGATCGATTCGGTACTCTTAATAGAATGAGCGTATGACCGCGCGTTATCGTTTTTAGGTTTGGATTCAGTCTGATACGCTTTCGTTAAATGAAAATATTTAGTTACCTTATTATTTTAAGCACTTATTTAATGATAGCTGAAAATGCCACAGCGAAAACGACCTCTATTGATTTTGATCCTCTTAAAGATAAGGCTGATCAGTCTGATCCAATTGTAAATATTTTAAATCCAGACGTTTTAAATTTATTGGAATCCAATGGTTTTAGCTTGTCAGAATTATTGGGGGCTAAATTGAAAGGGTCGCAGACGTCCGATTTGTTTATATCAAATACTTTCTATCGAAGCTTTGCAGAAACGCTTGGTAAATCGATCGAACATTCCAAATCTACTGACCAATTGCCTGAAACACTGCCCAAAGACGGCGGCGATATTCCTGAAATGGTGCGACTTCTTAGGGTATTTGAAGACAAAGGTAAACGCTCGGACAATGATTTAAAAAATGGTTATTTTATAAAACATCTTTCTAATAATTCACAATATCCCTATACGATTGAATATGACGGAGATGAGCCGAGGCATTTTGATTTTCGTTGGTTAAATTCAAAGTATGGCTATTTTAAATTAGTAGCAGTTGTAAATCGGCTAGACCGAGTGGAGTTTAATCCGGATTCCTGCGGGGAAGTTCGATTTATTTATCGACTTAGTTATAAGTCCGAAAAATCAAGTTCTTCGCTGCCCTTTTTTGTAAATGTTGTCCAAAGTTATCCAAAAAAAACACTCTGTTCTGAAACTGCTAAATTATGGATATTAACACCCAATGTTTTAACTAAACTTAAAATGAATCCAGAACCCATCGGGGCCTATGCGCAGCTATTAAAAAATGGACCATTGAAGAATCTTATGTTTGAACAATTAGAGTCTAATTTTCAAAGTTTGCGTTTTACTTCAGGGTATATGCAGGACTTTGGGGGCCAGGCGATGTACCAATTGCGTATTTTTAAAAAGCAAAAAGATGTGTTGGTTCCTATTGCACTTGAAAATACTCCGGATGTTTTAGCCATTGAAAACAATCCAAGCCTGCTGACTAAATTTGTGGAGTATTTAAAATCAGGAAAAAACCTGGAAAAATTAGATCAGGGAATTCTTGTCATTGATTTCAATGAGAAGTTTTTAACCAAACTAGCTGTTTCTTGGTCGACATTGGGGCGTGCAAGAACAGCAAACAAACCGTATTCAAGACTCTTTCAAGGTAAAAACGCATTGCTGGAATCAATAGATATTTCAAAGCTAAAATTTATCAAGTCCTACGACGGATTGGTTGAAAGGCTTAACAATTTGACGTGCATGGGCTGTCATCAATCTGGGGGAACGGCCGGGTTTCACATGTTAGGTTATGCCGATAAAAGGTTTTCACACGGATTCAATCGACAAGAACTGCCATTTTCAGCCCACGCATATGCAGAAATGTTTCGTCGCAAATCCTATTTGGCGGCCGTTGCTAGTGAAAGAAAGCCAAACGGGTTTCGTCCTCATTCTAATTTTTCAGCAGCAAAGTGGTCAAGCGACGTTTCAATCCCGGATTTTGAAAAGCTAACGGCTGGGCAAATGTGTTTACTAAATTCTAAATTGTTTGGCAAGAATCCTAACTGCATCGAATCGACGGTCTGTCAGAAAACGGTGGGTTCAAAAAATCAAACGGTCATTTTTGGCGAATGTGTAAAGGAAAAAATGGCTTTAGCCGGCAGTGCGTGTTGGACAGGGGACATCGTTGAAAAAACAGAGTTACCAAAAGATCGCGGGCTGATTCCCAGCTATAATTTCTTTGCGTTTCAAGACAAATGGCAACTCAAAGGCGCTCTAAAAACGACGCCTGGTTACAAGTGCGTTTTACCTCAAAGCGGCGCGCCATTGGGCCGAAGCAGTCGTGCTTGTACAAATAACGAGGAGAATTTCACTGGAATGACAAATTTAGAAAATAAAATTCCAGACGAGATGTGCGGCAATCAAGGCGGCAATGGCTTTGATTTGTGCGCGGCCACTGGGGATTCCGGAGCCTGCTTAGAATCCCGTGTAGTTCGTTCCATGCTAGACACGTGTTACCCCGGACATTTTTGCCGTGAAGATTATATTTGCCAAAGCATTCCTCAGTACAACGAGATTTCAGAAGAACACTACGGAACTAAAAAAAATGGGAAACGAGTAAATCTGTCGTTGCCGAAAAAAATCAATGCCGAATTTATTTCTGTGGCTAGACGCGAGCATGTGGGGTTTTGTGCTCCGACCTATTTTTTATTTAATATGCGCTTAGACGGCCATCCAAGTCCAATAACAGGATTGCCCCCAGGCGATCCAAAGATAGATAGGTCCCAACCAAAAAGAGGTTATAATTAATGTTAAAACAGTTTGTAATTTCTAGTATTCTGATTTTTGAAATAGGCAGTTTGTCGCTGGCAAAGAATGTGAATCCAGACGCTTACGATTCGTATCCTGCGGACGACGCTCACAATCATGATGGGAGCCACCCGGAGGGACCAAAAAACTGCGGATCCAACTATATGTTTCCAGGGTCGGTGGCCCGTCTGGGATCGCATTCATTTTTAATATTAGGCCAGGATGATGATTCGCATATATTAGCGGATCATAGGACAGGGACGCCGCCACACAACTATCATTTTATTTTGCGAGTGCGATTAGACCCGGATGAGATGGCGCTTTATAAAAAGCTGAAAGCAGAATCTAAGCTTATCCCAGCGTTTACTACCATTTATTTTGATGATGCAAATTCAAAAAAGCAGTTAGATCGATCATTTTTTTGTCTTAGCGATTTGCCGAAAATATTTGGCAATGAAAAAAAGAAAGGCGATGAATTCGAAAAGCTATTTCCAATTCGAGCCTCGTTACAAAAAGATGCAGATTTTGAAGGGGCCTTTGATATTGAAAAATCTATTTATCCAGGGGGCCATTTTACTATTGAACGCGATGACGTAGAGTTAGTCGTCTATCGCTATTTACCCAGCTATTTAGAACAAGCTTCGTTTCGTAAAGCCCTGAAAGAAAATAGCGGACAAATTTTGCCACTGCTGTCGGATGCGCCACTCTATGCAACCGAGAGTGCAGAGCTCGCTTCAAAACGAAAGTCGTTTGCGCAGACCGATGGTGCCATTGCTGATAGAAAAGATTCTTGTCCCAAAGATTTTTATTTGAAAAACAGCGTGGTTCCAAAGACCATTCATAATTTTTTATTATTAACTGAAGAAGATAAAAACACTGTATTGGCTGTGCATTACTATGATCAAGCGCCTCATAACTTTCAAACGGTATTGAAATTGAAACTGTCGGATGCTGAAATGGTTATCTATCGAAAGGCAAAGCAGGAAACAAAGGTTCCGCCGTTGTTTCAGACGCGACTCACTGCTGATAAAAAATCAAAAGCCGAAAATTATTCGTTTTGTATGGCCGATATAAAATCACTGGTATCTGATGGTCATTTTCACATTAAAGGAACCGTATATAAAAACTCGGGCTTAAGCGAATACAAATTAGGCACTGCCGTTGGAAACTTGGTAATTGATGGAAAAAATATTCAAGTAGTCACCAATCGGGGGCTCTTGAGTTTAATGAATCCATTGGCGGTTGCAAAAGACGTTTTAGGAAAGGCGGCAACAAAATGAAGAACTATGCGATTCTTGCATTTTCCATATTCGTATGCTTAGTTGCAAAGGCAGAAGTAGATTCAAATTTTGTAGATATATCTATCTTAAATTCTGAAATTCAAGTGGAAATGAGATATTTTTCTAATTGGAATTTTATTGGACACCCCATAGGCGGCTATTTAGCAAATAAATGTTACCTTACGAAAGCGGCTGCAAAAGCACTGTCAGACGTTCAAATAGACTTAAAAGAAAAGGGATATTCATTGTTGGTTTTTGATTGCTATCGACCACAAAAGGCAGTGGCTGAGTTTGTAAAGTGGACAAAAGAAGAAAGCGATTTGAAAATGCAATCCGTTTTTTACGTTGAAGAGCCAAAAAGTAAACTTGTGGACCGTGGCTATATTGCCGACAAGTCTGGCCACAGTCGCGGCAGTACGGTTGATTTGACCATTGTACGTAATTCATCTTTGCCGGCCAAAAATAATGAAGTCGACGGACTGCGATTTAAAGAATCCTCACGTGACTGCCGAAAACCAGAAAATATTGAAAAAACCGGCCAATTGAACATGGGTACGACTTTTGATTGTTTCAGTACCATGGCCGCGACCGACGTGAAAGGTCTGTCTTCAAAAGTGAAAAAAAATAGGCGCCTATTAAAAGAGGCCCTGGCGAAACGTGGTTTTGAAAACTATCCTAAAGAATGGTGGCATTACACCTTAAAAGAAGAACCGTTCAAAGATTCCTATTTCGATTTTACCGTTCAATAAATTAAACTAGTAGTTAATCCTAAATAGAAAGACGCCTATGGTAGCCAAGAACAAAACGTCATCGCTAAAACTCGCTGTTAAAACCATTAACGAACTCGGGATTGTGCTTGTGTTTCCAATCAACAACAAAAAAACGCCGCGGTCTTTGTGGTCAGAATTTTATCCAAAAACTAAATTAGTTTGGGAGTGGAATCATGATGGCGATCGAAAAGTTTTTAAAATGTGGGAAGTCATGAAAGACCTATCTATCAGTCGCGACGTAGTATATTCAAAATGGATGTCGGGACGGGCTACTTTTTTTTCTCGGGAATTGTTTGTAGCCATGATCTGTCGTCTGCGTTCCAAAGGGGTGCTAAAGAATAAGCTCGGTATTGAAGGAAATTCTATTTTGACAGAACTGGAAAGTGATTCCCCTTTATCCACAAGGGAAATAAAGAAATTAACAGGTCTTCAGGGAAAACTAAACGAGCCATTTTTTCAACGTGGAATGCGGCAATTGTTTTCAAGGCTTTTGATTGTAGGTTTTGGTGAAGTCGATGACGGAGCTTTTCCATCGTTGGCAGTAGGGGCTACGAAATCAATCTATGAAGATCTATGGCTTGAGGCCGAGGCATTAGATAGAGATGATGCTGACCTTACTATTGAAAAGTGTATGCCCAAAGGAAGCGAATTTAGGAAGTTTTTTGATAAAATAGAAAGTGGGAAAGCTTAAGGATTAACGGTTCTTTCAAACAAAGAACCCGTCGCTACAGCGGCGACTCATTTTGAAACGAAAAATTTAAGATCGATCTTATGTGGTTAACCGGCAAGCTAATATGCCCTTCATTTTTAACCAGAGTTACTCCCGAATTAAGAAACTGAGGAGCCATGACGGACGCTATTTTATACGGAATAACATGGTCCTTATCCCCATGCCAAAAATGTACAGGTAATTTAAGTCCTTTGGTTCCGATACTCCAGTCCTTTAGAAACGCGCGCGCATCTTGTTGGGGCCCTAACGAATCCTGCTTCAATGCTTCCATCAGCGCTCTATTTAACGACAATGCTACGCTTGGCTTTTGGAAAAGTTCAAGGTCAGGGCGCGAGGCTGGCAAGAAAAAAGCTAAAATCAAATTTCGACTTTTTTTGGGTTTTCCTTCCGAGGAACTCACCGACAAAGCTTTTCTAATAAGTCGTCCAGAGATATAGGGCAAAAGGCGCAGAGCGAGCAGTGAGGGCTTTGAAAAAATGGCTTTTATTTCTGGAATATTAAAATTTCCCAAGCCGCAAATAACACGTATGTTTTCAATTTTTTCAACGTTTTTTAGTGCGTAGGAAACTCCAAACGGTGTGCCTCCGCTGACGGTTACGATTTCAAATTTGGTCCATCCCGATATTTGAATAAGCTCATTTGTTATTTTTATGAAATCTGATAACGAATCAAATGTTTTAATCGATGTTTCATTGTAACCGGGACGATCAATACATAATACTTCAAGATCTAGATTCTCAACTTCGGATTTAAATATTTCAATTTGGGCACTTGATCCTGGAAACCCATGGTAAAACAGTATTTTCCGGCTACCATTTCCCAAAGTACGGTAAGAAACTGGTCCATGGGTTGATTTCACAGTTTTATAGTTCATTGAGGAAATTTTCCAGTTTAAAATCAAAGATGTCTATTTAAAAATTCGATAGATCGTTCTATTTTTTCTCATATTTTTCATAAAGTTGATTGAGAAGGTCAGCATGATCGTTAAAAAAATCATATTTTCTAAATTTCAACGGATAGCGGGGCTTTCTATCTTCTGCTAAATCGGAAAGAAACCGTTTAATCGCAAAACTAGGACCAGAGATATGTTGTAGGATTAAAATTCCACCGACGATTGAAAATACGATGACAAATATACCAAAAACGACTGCGGATTGAAAAACGAAAGAAGACAATCCATTAAATACCAACAAAAAATATTTTTTGTGTACTTCATCAAGTTGATTAATTTCTTCAAGTATTCTTGCCTCTAGAAGCTTAAAAAGAATAATGAAAAAACTAAAATTTACTAAACCAAGAATGACGAAAAAACTAGTCACCCCAAATTGCAATTTTGGATCGTTTATTATCTGCCTATTAAAAATACTAGTTTTTGAAGACATAATTTCCCTTTTTTTAGTTCATTAGCGAATTGGCTTTGATACGATAAACCCGCGAGTCACCATTCGGAGTTGGAATTCCAGAATAGTAGAAAGTTGAACCGTTGTATATTCCAACGCCAATAGTAATATCAAAGCCTGTGGCGCGGCCAAGGCAAACCCCAGGCGTTGTCATTGGTTGAGGGGCTGAAATTGTCCCGGCACAGAGCGGTCTAATTTGCACAATGGCACGCAAGGGACACGCATTTGTAGCGGTCGTGCCGCCAGGGCAAATTCCCCCAGAATCTGTATAAAAAATAGGGTGACTGGTGTTTCCACCAGCAATCTGGGCAATGCCCACAGGGGGGCTTGGCCAGGTTCCTCCTGAATACAAAACTGGTGGATTTGGTGAAAATAAAACGAGGTCATAGGATTCAAGTTCACTGCAAGGGGAAGGGATTGCATAGAGACATCGATACAAATCACTATTTACATCAAACCTAGAATTTCTTACAGCTAATTCTTCGGATAAAATATTTTCTAGGTCATTGAGCAACGAATTTCTAACTTCAATTCGCTGCGAAAATTTGAAATTTTTAAAAACATTCAGTTGATCCATCAGCATATAGCCTTGAGCCGTAAAAATAATAGCGCTCAGTACAAAAACAAGTAAAATTGTGTTCATACCTTTTTGATTGAGCTTTGTCAATTTGACCATGAAGTGCTGGCCTTTGAATTTGGATTCCATCGACCGAACGCGCACATAAAATTATAAGAATAGTAACCAGAACCACCAGCATAAATATTATTAGTAGCCTTCATTACGGTTTCAGCAGTTGAATGACCTACTGATTTAATTCCAAAAATTTTGATACTGCTTAAGGTGGCCGAACCAGTGCAGAGATTGGCTGTATAATTGACCCAAGCTTTTGGTGGGGTTGTACTTGAAGCACCAGTAGTGGTGTTTACAAATTGCCAAACAGCTGTCGAAGGGGCGCCACCCTGGTGATAAATAGCAAAAACATAAGGCGCATTTTTTGGATCAAAATCCAAATTAGGATTGTCTGGAAAAATGTAAGTTTGGTACCGAGCTTTGCTTGACGATGCTGTAGAGCTTCCAATTGAAGTGTGCACGGTCGCCGATCCCACTGGTTTTAATTCTGTATTGTATCTATGAACTTTATAGATGTCCTGAACGTTTACGTCTTGGTTGGAACCAATTGTTGAAATAGTCATTAAATCTGAATTTGAATAATTGATAGCGCCATTCAAAGTGCCGTTCCAAGAATCATAGCAACGCAATTTTTTAACTGCAGCCGACGGCCAAAGTCCAGTATCGTTTTTTATATCTTGTGCTACATTGCCGATTACGTCCGTTGTAAATCCCCAGGGTGAATTGTACATGGGCTGGTCCGCCGGAACTGTATAGTCTGCAAAATCTGGAATATCTTGTAAATTTGCTTGGCAGGTTCGATGGTTTAGTTTGCCACTAATCAACTTGGCCCTGAACGATGGACCTGCTAAGTCTGTATCAATCATTATATTGGTAGAAATGCGACTTAAAGTTATATCTCCGGAATAACCGGCTGGAATTACACACGGTTTATCAATTGGATTTGTGCCTGTGCCGGCTGTAAAAGTAATTGAACAGAGTAAACTGTTATCTGTCGAGGTATAAACACCTACGGTAACGTCTTCGTCAGGTTGAAAGTCGGCCCGTACATATAATTTCGGGAGTATGGATTTAACTCCAGAGATTTCATTTCCAGGGGTAGTTAACCAAAGTGATTCCGGAAGAAAAAATTGAATTCCTGGAATTTTAACCACAGGGATGTAGACATTATTCACGTAGGATTGAATAGCCGTTCCACCGGTGCAGGCATTTGCGGTGGCATCAAACGCAAAATTTGAAGTGACATCAGGTGATGAAGTAGAAGCAGGGGATTCTTTGATCCCAGTAATTGGAACCGTTGCATAACAGATTCGAGTGTTGTTATTCGAATTTATGTTACAAGTTGGGTCCGACGTTGCATCACCGCTTAGAAGCGCGGCCGCAACTTCTGGAACTTTTGGAAATAGCCAGGTCACAGTAGGTGCGAGATTGCAGCAACTTCCCATTTCCAGAGCGGCAGTTACATTTCCTGTAGTACCTATGCGAATTTTGGAAGGAGAACTGGTTAAAGGTTGAAATAAAATGGGTTTTTCGCTTAGGGCTACACTATAATTACTGGATGAAATTGGAATTGAAGATCCATTGACAGAGCGAGCGGTAAATTTATTTTTAGCAGTAAATGCATAACTAAAATTTTTAGAAGACGCATTTATTTCTTGGCTAAGCTCAAAAGGCATCGAAATAAAGCCACTTCTGCCACTTATTGATGTAAATGGCGCCGAGACTGTATTGAGTTGAACTGTTTGATCACCGATGCTTTCGTCATCCGCAATTGCCATTTTATAGATAAGCGAGTTCTGATTGCTTATACAGTTTCTATTTTGAATATAAAGTGGCTGAGATGTTGGAACCAAAAATTGTGGACGAGGAACGATACGCACCGTAAGATAATTCATTGAATCTATTGTTGCATTTGTCGAATCAGTCGCCAAAACTCGAAATTGATAGAATCCACTTAAAAATGTGGGGGCAACAAGCGTATTGCTAGATGATAGGGTCCAACGGTATTTCAATTGCAAAGCCGACGTATCGGCAGTGGTAGCACCAATTCGAAATGATTTGTTTGTATTGTTCGAAGTAGTTGCCGTGGTCTGAGTGCCAAAGTTAATTATTTGACTGGATTTAGCACCAGAAAGTGAAACAGTCCATGGGGTATTTGCAGCCAGAGGGTCGGCAACATCAGTCCATGCTAAAGCATTGATTGAAGTTGGAATGTCGTCATCAAGAAAACTATCGACATCAACGCCAGATATGGCTCGGTACTGAAGTCTCATAGAAACAAGGCCCGTTGGATTTCCCAGAATAGCTTCAAACCTAAGTCCTTGCGGCTGATTGGCCTGATCCGCATAGCCATAATACTTTTGCACCGAATAAATCCCATTTTGATTTAGTTGTACGGGATTGTCCAATTGACTGAGTACACGTGAAAGTTGAATTCCTTTACTAAGTGTCACGTAAACTTCACCTTCTTGTGGTGTAAACAAGACCTTATCAACATACTCGGGGCGCACTTCTAATCGATAACGAATGGTCAGTGAGACCGCTTTACTGCAGGTCGTTTTAAAGGCATTGCAAAAAGGCTCGGCCCAAACAGATGTTTTAATGGGACAGGTAGCTGGATCTAAAGCTTGAGTCGTTGTGCATTTAACACCTCGGGCAGTATAAAAGATACCTTCGCCTGCTACGGCGTCTGCGACATTGCCAGAGTTTCCACCCGCTAAATAAAATTTAAATCCGCGCACATCATCCATACTCGTTTTGTCGCATCCTGAAATATTGGTGATTGTGGGAATACATTTGGACAACATGGCAAAATTTGGATTCGAGGCACCACCAGCTGAATTGATTCCCGCAGTTCCTAATGTTTGAGTGATTTTTGCTGAGGATTCTATTGAACCTAAATTTATTGAATCCAGCCGAATTTTAGTAATCAATTCAGTTTTAGCCATGTTTACGGCCATAGTGTTCGAAGTTTGATTCATTACCTGCATCATGGCTGGGATAGAAAGCATCACAACGCCAGTGATACCCATCACAAGGACGATCTCTACAAGAGACATCCCTCTGTTTTTATTCAAAAAACCGGTTAAAAATTTCATGGTGTTTCTTCGGTGTTATATCAAGAAATCTTTAAGAATCAGCTGAATGAATCAGTATGATTCGAATTCAACATGGTTCATTTTGAGAAATAAAATTAAATTGATTCAACTCATACTTTATCGATACTCGGACGAAACAATAAGTAGCGATAGGGAGCGAATGTCGTATGAAAAAGTTTAATTCATGCATTGTCGTAGATGACGAAATCGAGCTTTTAGAAACCCTGAAGGATGGTCTCGAAGGATTGTTTAATCGCGTTGACACGTGTCGAGACGGACTCGAAGCGATAGATAAATTAAGTAAAAATACCTACGATTTGATCGTGTCGGATATCCAAATGCCCTATGTTAAAGGGGATGAGCTTTTAGATAAATTGAGAATTAAAGGAATCCGGACGCCTTTTGTCTATATCACTGGAAATGGATCCAGTTCGCTGCTTGCTGAAGGACGCGACGTTGGCGTTGTGGAATATGTTCAAAAACCGTTTGCCTTCAAAGTCTTCCTTGCCCGAATTGAACGGGTTATGGAAATCATGGAAATTAAAAAAACCTTCGAATCCTAAATTAGGTACCTTATTAAAATTGAATTTTCTATTGAGTCTGATAGCGTTTAAAAATGACAACCGAAGTACTTTCCTATTTAGCGACTGGTTTTTTTGTAATTTCATTACTTCATACGTTTTGCGTTTCATTTTTTAATACACTTGCCTCACGATTCACGCCGGGTAGCTTTCTTGAAAACGTGTTCCATCTATTAGGCGAAGTGGAAATTGTTTTTGGTTTCTGGTCTTTTTTATTCATTTCTTTATATGCCTTAATCCTAGGGAAATCTGAAGCGATAAGCTATTTGAATTCAAGAAGCTACAACGAGCCAGTGTTCGTTTTTGTGATTATGGTGACCTGTTCGTCAAAACCAGTTCGGGAAATAGTTAACAGTCTGATTGCTAAAACTTTGCAGATTCCGTTTTTAAAACCTCAGGTGAGTTTTTTCTTTGTCGCTCTGGCCTTTGCGCCCCTGCTAGGAAGTTTTATAACAGAGCCGGCAGCCATGACCGTGATCGCGACTTTATTATTGAATGTCGTATTTGAAAAAAATAGGATTTTAGAACGATTAAAATATGGAATATTAGGATTATTATTTGTGAACATTTCCATTGGCGGTACACTTACTTCCTATGCAGCGCCAGCCGTTTTAATGGTAGCTCAAAAATGGCAATGGGATTTGGTATTTATGGCAAACCACTTTGGCTGGAAAGCGGGACTGTCTTGCCTTACATCGACATTTATTTATTTTTTGATTTTCAAAGATTCAATTTTAAAACTTAATATTGAATTTCCGGTTCAGCAGAAATCACCACTCTGGGTCCAGCTTATTTCTATAGGGTTTATAGCTTCGATTGTAGTGTTTCATCAAGAGTTGGTTGTTTTTGGTTGTTTATTTATGTTCTTTTTAGGCTTTGTAAAAGTGACTTCTGAATATCAAGATGGCTTAAAAATTAAGGAATCCTTACTAGTAGGATTTTTTTTAGTGGGCCTTTTAGTATTGGGCGGGCTTCAAAATTGGTGGCTCGAACCGTTTATCGCCAAAGTCAATTCTGGAGTACTATTTATGGCTTCAATCGCTTTGACAGCGGTGACTGACAATGCGGCTTTAACCTATTTAGGGTCTTTAGCTGAACAAATTAGTTCGGAATCAAAGTATGCATTGGTCTCGGGCGCTTTGATTGGCGGCGGTTTAACCGTAATCGCCAACGCTCCGAACCCGGCTGGGTATGGAATATTGAATAGCCAATTTGGCGAAACTGGCATCAAAGCAGGAAAACTTTTTTTGGGCGCGTTGATTCCCACAGCGGTGGCTGCCATTATTTTTTGGGTATTTTAATCCAAGGTGATTACTTCTTTTTCCATAGAATAAATCTGTTCTTGAAGCTTTGATTTATTCATATTTAGACTTCTTATTTCATTGTCATATTGATTTATTTTTGTCCTTAAATCGCGTTTTTTAACTTCGGTAGGGTCTGTTTCAACGTTATTTGGTGCTACCGGATTGGACCTAACCAACTGGACCGCTTCAATGATTTTCAAATCATTTTCAACACCAGATTTATGCAACGTCGATAGTTGCACGTCGGAATCAATCTTTTGAATACGTTTTTGATTTTCACCGATTGATGCGGATAAAAATCGCTTTCGTCCGCGTCGATATTCTTTTAGAAAAGCCTCTTCGCCCTCTTTGGGACAGATTTGATTGTACACGCCGCCGCCGCTGCCAAATGTAAATCCACTGCTGGGTTCACAGAATACGCGGACACCCTCTTGGTGTTTTGTCGAAAGCATTTTGATTTGGCCGGGATCACAAAATTCGGTATTAAAAAACTGTCCTTTTTTTCCACTGGCAAAAACAATATCGGGTTTGCAATAATTGGACATTCCAGATTTAAAACCTAAGTCTAGCTGCGCTTCTTGAATGTCTGCATCGACCTTGCGACAAGCAGATAGGTAGTCATCTGAATTTAATCGTTTTCCAGACATCGCTACCTGATAGCCATAATCAAACCAATTCTTACTCTCGCAATCTTTTCGAGTAAAATAAGAGGTGCAGGACACCTGTATAATTGATAAAAACAAAATAGAAAGACAAGTCATTTTCATAAGTAAACTTCTTTGTTAAAGATCGATTTGCCTTTAAATTGTAGTCTAGAAATCATCAAGAATAACACGATTAACTTAAAGCATTATAAAGGCAAAAAGATTAATTTGCCCGTGCCACTTCTTGATTCTTATCCAGACGTTTTTTTTGCAGGCTGTTCCTGGCCAAGCTGGCTTTGGATAGAAGGCCTTTGGTATTGGTACCGATTTTCCAGGGTTCTTTCTGATTCAGGGTCTGGGTCTTAATTTTTGACAATATAGTCATTTGGACTAGAGAGTGCGGCGCGCACGTTCGATAATAAAGAGATGCCCTCACTGGTTCTATTTTTCTCGTTTATTTTATCTGGTTATATTGTTTTAGCGGAAAGTTCTCAATGCATCGAGGGCTCTGATAAAAACATGATTTTTACTCGCGCCATACAAAGTTCCACAGCACCTTTGGTTAAAGAGTTTCGACTCAGTGGTGTTTTTAGACCGACTCAAGCTGGCGTCGGATGCATAAATTGTTCTTCAAACAAATTGCCTCGCTTGGAAGCTCAAGTGGCAGAGATTCCAAAAGCCTGCATTCAAGCATCGTATAAACGCAAAGTCGCACAAAGTAGTATTGAATGTCAGCGCCAGCCAAACGGCGATTGGAAATACAAAAAGCGAAGTGCCCGGTCTAGAGAGGGGCCTTGTTTTGATGACACCACGGTGGACTATGTTCACTTTGTAACAAATAAAGTAATCTCTTGTTTTCAGGGGCTTGAATTAAAAAAAGGTGAACAAGAATCAATCGATCCTAAATTGCTTTATTCTAAAATAAATAATGAAAGTGGTTTTAATTTTACTTATTCCTACAACGGTGGTGTGGGCGCCGGGCAGTTGACGTCCAGTGCCGTTCAAGAAATGAACGTGCTAGATACCCGAAGAACGGGTGGCCGGGTCGTTCCCGGTGGGGGGCGATTTATTTTGGATTCAATTCTGGAATCAAAAAAACCAGCCTGTCAGAGTTTGAAATCCGTTATTCAAAATGACAAAAAATTTAAATATTCTTCTCCGCGTTCAATCAATTGCGAATGGGTTTCCCTTGAAACGGGTTATGCGAGAAACTTAATTTATTCGGTGGGCTTCTTTTCTTATTTAAAACACGAAATTATCGGCAAAGAATTAAAAAAGCGAGCACCTAGTGTCTACAAAGACACTGAGCTATTAAATTTATTGACCCTAGTTGCCTACGGGCCGGCAGGCACCAATCGTGCTTTGACCTTAATTCGCACATTAGGAATGGGCTCAAATCCAAGATCGAACGACGCTATTAAGCAGGCTCTTAGAAAAGAGACCTACGTAGCAGCAACAGCCAGCAAGTTAAAAGAAGTTAAAAAAATAGCGGGGGATTCATGTCGGCTTTTATAAATGCAAAGGAATTTTTCTGCAAAATTATGACCGCTTTTTTAATTTTCCTAACTTTAAATGTTTTTGCCAAGCCGGCTTCCGTTGATATGGCAAGCAGCCAGTTGCGGGCGCACATCGATGAATTAGCAAAAAAACGAGATCTAAATACTACCGAGTGGCTTGAGTTTGTTAAAAGTCTCGACACTAAATGCGATAAAGAATCCGATCCAGTCCGCAAAGAAAATATTTGTTCTTTGTACTATGAAGTTTATAAAACGGGTGATTTATTTTCAGATTCAACACCTAGTTTAGATGATTGTTTGCGAGCAAAGGTGACTATGGAAGGCCTCTCAAGAAACCCAGAGACCAGTAAAAGTTTACTAGAAATTGTGGAGAAACTATGTCCAACAAAATAATATTTGGTCTTATCGCGATTTCGTTTTTAACTTTGTCTGCCTGTTCGCCGGGTTTTAAAGCTGGCGACAACATCACCTCCGACAACATCACCTCCGACAACAGCAAATTAAATACTCCAAATCAAGAGACGCCGCCACAAGCCCCTGTTGAAGTTCCTCCTCCGGTGATTGTGTCTCCAGCGCCCCAGTTTTGTTCCAAATTGGATTTGGTTGGGATTACTTGGCCTGCGCAGCTCGATCCCACTGGCCAAAGTTATTTGGGATTAGCGCTGAATATCACTGGTAGTTTCGAAGGTCGCCAAGGCTGGGCCAATTTAAGCAATAATTTTGATGGCATGGGTTTTAGTATTGGTCTTTTGCAGCAAAATTTAGGGATGGGTTCGTTGCAACCTATATTGGACGATATGGTTTCACTCGCAGGAAAGGGTGTGGGCTTTGCCTTGGATCCCAGTTCATTTGTATCCATTCAAGCAATGGTCGCTCAATGGAACGATGATCGGGCCCAAGCGAAAGGCACTGGCGTTTCCACACAGTCCCTATCAGATCCGTTTTTTCCGGATGATGCTGTGATTTCACCGAGTGATTTGAACTCCGTCTTTTTAACGCAAACGATAGATAAGGCGAGCTCAATGCAGCTCAGCCAAAGTTCAATGAGCACAGCAAATCAAAATTCGGTCGCATGGGCAATAAAGACCGTTTATTCGGACGCAGGAACGACGTTTAAACCTAGTTGGGCCGATAATTTGTCTAAAATGGCGCAGTCAAAAGCCTTTGTTGGATTGCAATTGAAATACGCGATGAAAATATACTCTCAAGCATTTCAGTACTTTAAGGCGTTTCAACTAACAACGCTTAGCAACTATCTACTGATGTTTGATTTTGTTGTTCAGAACGGTGGCTTTAAAAAGAGCCTGCTAGTAGAATACACCGCTCAATTGACAGCGAACCCGAAAATGACTGATCAAGAAAAAGCTCTTTTGATCTTACAACTTAGAATTAAAGATGTTTTGCCCCGGTGGCAAAATGACGTCAGTGACAGGAAAAAAGCAATAATTTTTTCAGAAGGCCAAGTGCATGGAGCCAAAAGGAATCTGAAAATCGAGTACTGCTATGTTCCCGAGTCCGTTGTCCTGACGCAACCCTAACATTCGAACTCGTCTGCTAAATATTTTTCAGTTATAAAATTAAATAAGTTCTCTTTTTCCGCGTTTTCGGTATAACCGACCTGTCTTAATTTTCACTCCAGGGGGAATGAATGAATTTTAGTCGCCGAGCCCATCAGGCTTTGTTTGCGTTCGTGTTTTTGATCGCGTTCAATCTCAGGGCTCAACAAAACCAAGTAACTCTTCCGATCGTGGACGTAGCACCAGCGGCTCCGTTAGAGGACAAAGGGTACAAACCGACTTCCAAGGTTACGATTGTTGTTTATGGTCGCCAAGTGGAAGATGAATTTTCAAGAAGTCATCAAGGCGTAACAGTGATCGATCCCGAGCTGTATGTTAAATACGGAGACTATATCACTTTAGGTTTGGATTTAGTTGCCATTTTAGGTACTGGCAATGCGAGCAATTTTTGGAATGAAGACGGTAAGCCACCAAATGCAATTTTGCTAAACGAAGGTTATGGAAAAATTAATTTTGATAAAAATTTATTTATAAAAGCCGGGGCCATTCGAACGCCGATTAATCCGTTGACCTCTATTATGACTCCGGGAACATTTATTGGTGCTCAAGAAGAATGGCAAATCGGTGCTGACGAATCCAATATTACATTAACTGGTTATGAAGCGATTCCGTCATCTGGTACAGTTTCAAGACGTATTTACGATGATGGCACGCAAGCCTATTTTCTTTCACAAACATTGGCAGGTCGTTTAAAGACTGATTTTGGAACTGATCTAAAAGCGGCAGCAACGCGATTTCAATTTGAAAATCTATCCACCAACGTTGCAAACGATAGTTATTTTTTAGGAAACTCGCTGGCCGCCTTTGAAGGCAGCTCAAAATCATTTCGTTTTAAATATGGTTTTATGGGAACAGAAACGTCGGTGACTTTGAAACAGGAAATCGGAAAACATGAAGCTTCGGTATTTGGTTCCTCAATAGTAAATGACCAAGCGCCAGACGGTCAAAATAAAGGACATATGGTTGGCGGCGGACTAAAAATCGTTTCCGGTAACTACGCCTTTAGACCTTCGTACACAGCTTTTAATTACGATGCGGATGTAACTCCGACTACGTACTCTTTGATAACAATGCGATTTCAGAATCGAACTGGTTATAAAGTCGGATTTGATATTGAGCTTATCAAAGAAAAACTAGCGCTTCGAAACTACTATATGAAAATGAATTTAAAAGACGCCAACCCGTATCTTGCTGACCGCGAAATATACAACATAGCTTTGGAGGCTAAGTATGACATATTCTAAAAAAGCATTCGCCATTGCCTTGGTTTTGTCTCTAGCCACAATCGTAAGCTGTGGAAAACGTGACGATCGTCTAAGCGATCCTGATACGCAAGCCACATTTTATGTTGATAAAGGGGTCGCTGTTTGGGGCAAAGTCATTGTTACACGGGACGCTCAACAAAAGCCCAATCAAAAAGATTTTAAAATTCAAGCGTGTTTAAAAGACAATGCTTTAATGGCTATTATTCAATTTCAAGATTTTAAAATCAAAGCTGGCGATCAGGAAATGATCAAAACATCTGACAAATTTGGTTGTATTATCTGGGATGAACAAATTCATTTCGACGGATTAGCTACAGAAACGGAATTACTAGTAGTCAGACGAGTCGAAGCGATTCGAGGCCATGCCGGCGGAGTCAATGTTGAATTGGCTCTTAATCCTTGGGCAACAGAGGACACTATTACAGTGACAGATCTTCGCTATGATGAAGCGTTGAAAACTAAAACGACAGCTGACGCCGTTTCGTATTCCTTGGCTCAATTTCAAGCGGACGATGGCAAACCAAATCCTACATTTTCAATGGAAGTTAATAAAAAACGAGTGGCCGACGCGTCTTCAGTGCAAAAAAGCAAAAGCGCAGCGATCGTTGATACACGAATGCGGTTAGACGCTATTCAATTGCAGTTCTTGGGTCACGATTATGGCGCTTATGAAATTACGCCTACATTGAATTTAAAAGTGGCACATAAATATCGAATTCGAATCAGTCCACAGTTCATTCGAACTAATTTTAATGGTAAACAGCTTTTTGAAACTATTTCTAGCGGGCAGGTTAAATTTCATGTGGCTCTCCTAAAAGACACCGTTAATACTCAGGCTGGGACGACTTACAATTTGTCTGATGTCCTTTCGACTTCAGAATTTGTTGGCGAAATGGTTGATGGCGTGATGGTTGCGGATGTGACTTTGAAATTTCAAGATTTGGCGCCTTTGACCGGACGAACGATCCTAGTATTGACGGCTTCGGCGTTGCCTGGATTTATTCAATTTCGGGACGGAAATTATATATCACCTGTGGGCCCTTTAGTAGCAGCCGGTGCAATTTCATTTGTACCAAGTAACTGGAGTGCTGAAATTCTTCACAAGAATAATTTGAAATATATTGGTGACAGCACAGCGCACGCAAAATCAGTTTCTAATTTTGACTTTTTCAAAAAAACGACTGGTTTTATTGAAGTGCCAAAAACAATTGAAATCACAGGTACGCCTAGGACTTCGTATTCAACTACGCATTTTCAAGATTTGGTGACGGCTCTTGACCGTGGTGACAAAAACGTTTCGGCAGCGGTGCGATCTGCATTGTGTGCGTATTTGACTCAAGAAAAAGCTCGAGGCCAGCGTCTTTGCTATGGAAAAAATATGGATTTACTTAATTTTCGTCAGCGTGAAGTGGTTGAAGAAATCACAAATCCAGTTCCCGAACGAGTGGGAATCACATTCAATGAAGATTTAACGTTGAATATGAATTATCTGGTTACCGGCGAGCGTATCATTGGTAACGGACAAGCCGCAAAGATTGGTGCAACGGCCGCATTGAATGCCGGTGTCACCGCTGGTTTGAACGCCAGCTTAAACGCAGGTTTGGATTTGGACATGGCGCCGATGGAAAATAAACTTCCTGGCGGCAAGCTTCCTGGTTTTGGATTTTTATCTTGGTTGTCTAAATTTATTGGCAATACCAAGCCCGGCCCCGCGGTTCCAATTGATCCCGCCGATCCACTTGGCCCATCTGTACCTGGCAATCCTGTGCCTATTGACCCACGATCAAGCATCGGAGCCAAATTTGGCGGCAACATCGGCGGCACACTCGGTTTTAATGCTGGAGGCGTAGCTTCCTACAACAATGACTTCTATACTTGGACATTGAGCAATGCTCGCCGTGAAACAGGATCCATCAGCACGTCAGTGAGTTTTAAAGCCAATGCTGAAATGAAAGTGTTTAGTTTTCAAGGAAAGTTTAGAAAGTGTTGGTTGATCAATCTGAGTTCTACGATGAAGCAGCAACTTGCAACGGCAGCAGGCAAAGACTATTCACAGTTAGGTTTACCAAGCGGTATGTATGTGTGTTCTTCAAAAGTAGAAGAAGGCAAGCGAAGTGAAATGTTTGTATTGGTAAATTCCATTACAGGGATTGTCAATTCGCCATTGACAGATAACTTAGATAGCAAAGAAGCGCCGTTAAGACTATTTTTCCGCGGTCCTATGGGCTATTCGGTTTTCAAAAATCTGATTATGGATAAAAAGTTTGAGGTGAATTTCAATAAATTTCCAGGCGACAAACTTGTAAAAGAAGTTCAAAGTTTGCAAAATCCAGGGGATGTCTATTTGAATCAGGAATTCCCAGGAGTTTTGGATTTGGTTTTACAATAGGCTTAAGCTTAAAAGTTTGGGTTTAATAAAAGGACTCGAAAGAGTCCTTTTTGTTTTTAAAGTTGATTATTTTGGAAAATAGACCAGAGACAGGGCATCAGTGGCCTTGTTTGCATTTAAAGAGACAATACTAGAATCCCACGTTTGATTTCTAAATACTTGTGCCTTAGCCAATTGAATAACATAAGGATTAAGTTTAAGTGCGGGAATCTTGATTAATTCACGACTGCTTTTTTTGAAGCCCGCAAATCGTCCTTGGCCCATGACTGAAAGTACCGGCATCGAGAGTTCAGTTCTAGGCGTTCCGTCTTTGATTTTGGTGCTTAAGACTCGGTTTCCTAGATCAATTGCAGACGTGAACGTCCAATTTCTATAATAGTATTCAAATGCCATTAAGTCCCTGTGAACTGGTCCGTAATTAACCCCTTGCGAACCATAGGCAATCGCTTTTGGAAAAATACTTACGAGTTTCTCAGCAATTGAAAAGTCAGCACCGAACGCTCTTTGGCCAGCATAGCAGGCAGTCATAAAAATAGAACGAACACGACCGCGGGCCTCTGGACTTAATCGAGATTGCAATGTTGAAAAATCAACATCAGTGACTCGAGTTTGTAGATCAGAATTTATAGTCAATGCCGAGCGTGAACCGTGAACAGCTAATAGCATATCAACCGTTGAATGATTGCGTACCACATTTTCCATCGCTTTAAGTAAACCTGTAGCAGACCAGCGCTGATTGGTGCGGGCATAATAAATGACATCATATTTTTTTCCGACTTGATCGATTAACATTTTTTGATGACCCACAACTAGGTTTATCATTACTTGTCGTAACAACGGTCTAAATTTAGTATCTATACCTGTTGCAACGGCTTTTAAAGCTTCATCACGAAGTGCGGCGTTGGATGCATAATCACCCGGTTCAATAAAAACAAATAGGGCACGACTTTCTAAATTGATAGGATTGCGCAATTGGCTTTGTAACTGACCATCCGAATTTATGCAGCGAATGAGTGTCTGTCCGTACGATCCTCCCCTACATAAATCGGCAATCATATCATCGGGTGAATGAATTTCTGCTTCTAGGCAGGAGACTAAACTCAGCGATCCCAATAGTAAAAGTAGTTTAAGCCAATTCATATTATTCTCCCATCCGGATAGAAGGGTAGTCAGAGCCAATTTCAGACCAGTAAATAGAGTGGTAAAGCGAATCCATAACTTTCAAATTATTCGTGTAGGCATGAATGCCAGCGACAGCCAAAGAGGAACTCAATAAAATCCCTAGTAAAATCAGTTTTCTATTTTTAAAGCCGTTTCTCAATTTCATACACCCTCCAAAGATGGTTCTTACTGTTTACTGGAGCAAGCTGCCGGCCTGTATCGAAATGAAAACTGATTTATATTGGGGCGCTAAAAAGCATGGTGGGGGAAGTGGGAAATGGGGGGGGATGTAGGGGCAAAAATGGTCACAGGTTAAAGGCCGCTAGTTAAATTTTCAAGAATGCCGGCAGTGACCAAAGTTTTGGTAAGGAGGTAAAGAATTCAAAAAAATTAATACCTATATAGTTTCTTTTTGGTGCTCACGTAAACGTCGCCACTATCTGCAATCAATGGAACGCCAGCAAGAGGATATTCAAATGTTTTTCTTGAAATTTCTTTACCGTCTTTTCCAACTTGTACCAAATCTTTTCCGTTTGTCACAAAAAGCGATCCGTCTCCGGTTTCTAAGGCATAATCAAATGTTCCGGTCTTGGCTTCAAATTGCCATTTGATAAGTCCATTGTTCAATGCCAGTAAGCGATTTTGTTCCAAGACATAGACCACGCCAGATTCAGAAATTATCGGCGGCTGGTAGGGGGCCCACGTTCCGTAGTCTATTTCTGAGGTCCATTGCCAATTTCGTTTAAGCAAAGTATCAAAAATCACCACTGTGTTTTTATTTTTCTTGGCTCCAATGATAGCGATGCTAGTAAAGTTGTCAGAACTCCAATTTTTAGTTTCAGCAAAAAATTCTTTCAATGCAACCGATGTCGGCTGGTTTTCAATTTCGTCCGCCACCTTTTTGAGATCAATCCAAATAAGCGATTGGGAGCCTAAAAAAAGCAATTGGTTTAGATACGGTATATAAAGCTGACCGGTTGGCTGGCGCAGCGCTATATCGGTTCCACCTTCCAAGTTTCCAAACAGTCTTCCAAATTCTCCAACCCGCCATATGCTATTCCAAATTTCAATATCTTCTGATACCCCATTAGGATGATCCTTTACGGATCTTGAACAGCCATAACTGCTGGCCAAATAGCCATCTTGAAAGGGGCTGAACGAGCTCAAATACCAATCACTCCCGGGCACAACCGCTAAAGGAGAGTCTTTAACAATCGCATTTTTTGTTTTATCAAGGGCTTCAATGTGCGTACTGCGGGTTCCGTAGTAAAGAAGGTCATTGTGAGTGAAAAATTGTGAGTTTATCATTCGCTCAACCTGCCACATTTTTTTTCCATCTGAGTGAATATAGGAAATAGTGTCGTGATTGCCTGCCAAAATACCGTCGCCAAATTCAAGTAAAATAGCCGGACGATCTGAAGAGTGCTCGGAAATAGTCTGACTCCAAGACTCCTTTTCCATTATTTTAGCGATGTTTTTCGTGCTTAGGTTTCTCCAAGGATTTCCATAAACAGTTGTAAAATCTTTTGAGCGATGGGATTTCAAAAATAACTCTAATTCAGTAAATTTTTTATCGGCCACTTCTCGAGTGAAATTGGCCCAGTCACGATTGGTAATAAAATTGACTTTGCTAAGTAGAAACGAAACAGCAGGTGTGTGCCCCATTCGTATCGCGTCTTGCAGTGCATGGAATAGTACCCAATCAGATTTAGATTTAGGATCGCTATTGTAAAACAGAGTTATCAAATCGACGTTGCCACCAACCGCGGCTAGTCGAATCAAATTATAGCCTTCAAAGCTACTGCCCGGCCAAATGCCGCCAAGTCCTACACCTTTATTAAAGGGTAACAAAGTTTTTGCTTTGACGACATT
>JAYVPD010000229.1:0-14362 GCA_043757515.1 Pseudobdellovibrionaceae bacterium | reverse complement strand
AACAGCTTTCTTCGATCGACTTCTTTGATGTGAACAAGAATATCACTTAAGATTTCACGCTCGCTGGTCACCAAAGACTTTAATTGTTCATCCAGTTTCTGGTTTGTTAAATTATTTAGATTCATAGGTTCACCTCATTTGTGATGAGGTGAACCTAACACGGGTTTTAAAAACGGAATTTACATGCTTTTTGATTTAATAGACCTCGCATTGGATCAATCACTTATTCCGCTTTTATCGCGCATACTGCTTTGAGGATGAAAGAAGCATTCATTCATATTCCGCTGACGAGGTTAAAAAAAATAACTTAGCTATCAGGCTTCAGAGAGCATGATTTCACTGTCAAATGAAATTTCAAAAAAAATTGTTTTTTAGAATCTCGTCATTGCGTAGAAAAACAGGTGGCACTTCAAAAAACACAGGAGTTTTGTCCAATAGAGGCGCCAAAAGCCAGGCCTAATGTTCAGTGCACTTGGGCAACTTACTCCGAAAATTATTCGCAAAGAAACAAATAAGTGTTGAGTCTTGCTTCGTCCGATAATCGACTCCGTTAATAGATTGTATAATGGCTATGTCGTTTACTCCCCCCTCGGGACTTAAGCTGACGTTGGTACCATGGCTATCGGAAATCAGAATATTACATTTTCCATTTAAATCAGTAGGAGTCAAATTTACTGGTCCTTCGAAAAGACCATGTTCACCAAAGAGACCAAGAATCTCACCTATGATTGCAAAATTTCCATTTGGGTTAGATTTGACCTGGACGTAATAGCCACCATCGCTGACTCCTATGGATGTACATTCAAGTTTCCACTCAACTGGACGACTTGATGGGCTCACATCATGAGCGAATGAAGCTTCTGAAAGTAAAATTAACAACGCTAACTTAAAAAATTTCATGGCACACTCCAATCAGCTAATTTAATTATTACTCTGCAAGCCGTGCCAAATTAGAGAATCGTCCCATTTTGAAACGTTTTGAGCTATTAACGTTTTATTAATCAATAGGTGGTGTTAAACTTTTTTACTTATGACTGGCATAAAAGGGAATGATTTTAGCACATAGATACTTTCTCTCGTCTCGGCCTTTTTGCCAATTGCTCGAAACAAACGCTCCTGGAAGGTCACGGCCAAGTTGGCACTATTCCCGAGTAAATAATTTGCGGCTCTATCGGGTTACTATACTTTAATAAAGCTATCCCGGGGTTAATAGTGCTGGATTTCTATCATTCTTGCTCTAAACCGAAAAAGTAAAGCAGATCACCGCGATGTCCTTTAAATTAAAAAACTTTAAAGACCAGTGAGTCGGCTCAGGCGCTTTTTATATTTCTATCGCTTAAACAGCCGTTGACTGAGCACCTTACGTAGCATTCCATCATCGTCTTCGTCATAAATGTCCCCGACGATCTCTTCGATAATATCCTCTAACGTAACGATACCAATAATTTCAGAATTGTTTTCAACCAAAGCCATATGGGTTTTCTTGTCCTGCATGATACGCAGTGTGCGCAATATTCCTTCGTTAGGAACCACCCTAATTACAGGTCTAATAATTTTTTTCCAATTTTCATCTCCGGAAGATATAAAAGTTATGAATTCTTTTGAATGTAATATTCCTACAATTTCATTTTCAGCATAAACTGGCAATCGAGTGTGTCCGCTTTTAATTACAAGAGAGAGCACTTCATTTAAATTGAATTTCAAATCCACTACATTGACTTGTGCCCAAGGAACTAAAATATCGCGAATTTTCTTTGTTTCGATGTGCACTAAATTGATAATGTATTGCTGATGTACATTCGATAAATTGGCAATATTGACAGAATCTGCAGAATCCGATGTCCCTGATACAGACTGTTTTGGCCTGGTGACCATTTTTAAAAAAAACTGTGTCGATGCCTCTAGCAATTTTACAAATGGCGACAGGATTGCCTCTGCCACCGCAATTCCGTTCAAGGATCCAAGAGCTATTTTCATAGGATCTCGAAGTGCAAAAGATTTTGAAACCAATTCAAACACTACGTTCAAATAGGT
This sequence comes from Pseudobdellovibrionaceae bacterium, assembly GCA_043757515.1. GTDB lineage: Bacteria > Bdellovibrionota > Bdellovibrionia > Bdellovibrionales > Bdellovibrionaceae > UBA2316. The sequence continues at coordinate 12,328 of JAYVPD010000229.1, read as the reverse complement.
TAAAGGAAGAACAACTATCAACAAAGAAAGGACCTTTGCCAAATTTTCTGACATACCGAATGTTTGAAGATAAGGTGACAGTTTTTCTTCGGCGCCCACACCGCCAATCGCTGCCGACAGGGCCCCTACAATTGTTATTCCTATTTGCAGAATCGACAATGTACGTTCCGGACGTTCCCGCAATTTAAGTAATCGCTGGGCATGGTTATTACTCTTAGCTAACCCTTTAAGTTCGGGTTTAGAAACACTGACAAACGCCATCTCGACAAGGGAAAGTAAGCCATTGAATCCGATGCACACGAGTATGATTATAATTTCTATCATGACGTTCTATTGTAACTTTGATTTGAGCGTTAAGGTACTGTATAAATGCACTGTTCTTCGAGCATTATGTATCACGACCTTAGCCCTAGTACTCACTTTTTTTGAGCTCCCGTTAACATGCGGCCTACAAAATCCCTGCGAAAAGCAAAAATTTTCGAAACATCATTGCGAACAAAATGAACAGCGGCCAGCCAACCGATGTACCCCAAAGGAAGCCGAAATTTTACTGAATCCCGCATTAACGTGCCTTCACCCCAGGGAACAAACTCATGGGTGTGATGCCATGAACTATAAGGTCCTTTAAGTTGGGTATCGACAAATTTCCTATTTGGCTCCCAGTCCTGAATTAGTGTCTTCCATTTTACTGGCAGACCATGAATTTTTAATCGATAGTCAATTTCAACTCCACTGTTCATTTCAGTTGAACTTATTTTAACGATATGAAATTTTAGACTGGGTGGTGTGATTGATTCTAAGTTTTTTACGTCGCTAAAAAAATTAAAAAGCTCGTCGACTTTCATGGGCACATATTGTTCGGTTAAAAAAAATTCTTGGGTACCTACTTGGTCTTTTAATAGATCCTTAAAAGCCAAATCCAAATTTGAAAACCCAAACGTAAACCCGGCATCTTGAATTTTTTTAGGAACTGCTTTTTGATCATCAAATAATATTGTGGCCATTTCTCCAAAAAGTACCTTGAGCAAAATTCGCGGTACCGAAGGTCCCATTGGACGATTCAAAGCGTTCGCCAAGGACTGAGAAAACTCTTTGTTTGTAACCGGCTCTGGAGAGCATCCATTGATGCCGCCCGCTATTTTTTTATCCCAAGCATAAAGCATAATACCGACTAAATCCCTTATATGGATCCAGCTTGAAAAGTGTTTTCCACTGCCCAGAGGTCCGCCGACGCCCGCTTTAAATGGAAATAACATTTTCTCTAGGGCGCCCCCTGTTTTGGATAAAACAAGTCCGATTCGAAGTTTTGCGATACTAGCGCCGGGACTGACTTTTGAAAATGAATCGGCGGCCAGTTCCCATTCCTTACAAACGTGAGACAAAAAGGACTGGTCGCCGGCAGTTTGCTCGTCCAAAGTTTCACCCGGTCGATTTCCATATAATCCAATTCCTGAAGCACACAAATAAAATTTTACCGAATCAGTTAAACTCTGATTTAGGTTTCGGGTACTCTGAATTCTTGAATTCAAAATTTCTTCTTTTGCTGATTTAGTCCAGCGACTGTTTGCAATGCTTTCACCCATTAAGTGGAAAACAGCATCAACAGAAACTGATTTTGGCAATGGCGATTTTCCTAAGTCTCCTTCTAATATTTCACAGGGAAACGGCAATTCACGAAGGGCTTTGCTGCGACTTCGCGACACCACTGCAATTTGATGGCCCTGCAGAAACAATGCCTTGCCGAGTTCTTTCCCAACTAAGCCAGTTGCGCCTGTAATTAAAACTTTCATATTTTTCCTTTTTTGATTTCCTTGTCAGTTTCAAGTTTGAAATCGGTATTGAGGCCACGCTTATAGGTATCAATAGCCCGCAATCGGGCTTCTGCATGATCGACCATTCGTGCTGGATAACTTTTTGTATTCCACTCGGGTACCCATTTTTTTATGTAGTCATAATCAGGATCAAATTTTTCAATTTGCGCCGTCGGGTTAAACACTCGAAAATACGGAGCGGCATCACACCCCGTCCCTGCTGCCCATTGCCAATTGCCGTTGTTCGCAGATAAATCGTAATCTAATAAATGGGCCGCAAAAAATCTTTCTCCCAAATACCAATGGGTCAATAAATGTTTTGTTAAAAAAGAGGCTACCACCATGCGCACACGATTGTGCATTCGACCAGTTTGAGCGAGCTCCCGCATTCCTGCGTCCACCAAAGGATAGCCCGTTTGTCCAGCCGCCCATTTGTCAAATTCAGATTTTTTATTTCGCCATTCAATCTTTTCATATTGTGGCTTAAAAGACCTTTTTTGCACTAAGGGGTAATGCCAAAGTATCTGCATAAAAAAATCTCGCCAAATAAGTTCAGAAAGCCACACGTCCGCATTTTTTTTAACAGCAAGAGCAACGCATTCACGAACGCTGACAGTTCCGAATCGCAAATGTAACCCTAGTCCTGACGTCCCATTGCCATTATTAGGAATATTTCTAGTGGCCTCGTAGTTTTTCAAAACGTTATCGGACACAGTTTTTGGTGGCACTTCAAAAGCCACGACTTCAAAACCCATTTCTTCAAGTGAAATCATCTTGGACGGTTTTGCAATTTTGGCCAAATTTAAAAAATAAGGCTCGGAATTTAAAGACTTGTAATGTTCCAGCTTTACCGTTGCCAACCATTTTTTTTTGTAGGGAGTGTACACTGAATAAACTGAACTTTGATCAGTTAAAATTTCTTTTTTTTCAAAGATGCATTGATCTTTAAAAGTTAAAAAGGAAATTCCCGCGGTTTCTAAAAAATCTTGAATGCGCCGATCCCGATCCCGAGCACCTGGTTCATAATCATGATTGGCATAAACGCTTTCTAAACTGTAGTCCTTGGCTATTTTTTTAAAAATCACTAATGGGTCGCCGTAATAGACGCTCAAATCACTGCCCAAAAGGTTTAGTTTAGCTTTTATTTCCGCTAGTTCAGAATGAATAAACGTAACCCGCCGATCTTTGGGATTAGCCAAAGCGTCCAAAATGCCAGTGTCAAAAATAAAAACAGGTAAAATATTTTGCTTATTTTTTAAGGCTTGGTGCAGCCCAGTGTTATCTGAAAGACGAAGATCCCGTCGAAACCAAAATAGTGTGAACTTTAACATAGTGACCGCGTTTTAAGTTTAAATTGCCGTAAATTTCATGTACCATAAACCGATATGTCGGATGTTACCAGCAAAAAATTAGATCGAATTAAAAGCGGTATTTTTTCACGTACCGTATCTCTTGCGAAATTTTCTATAAACGCTGGTGCGGGCCTTGCTGGGCAGGGAATTGTTAAATTATTTAACAGCCAAGCGGACACTGAAATTCAGTGGAATGATTTTATCGCTGAACAAGCCGAAAAATTCACCAAAGAAGTAGGCGAACTAAAGGGCTCGATCATGAAAGCGGGACAAATGCTTTCTATGTATGGAGAACATTTTTTTCCGCCTGAAGTTAATAAGTATTTCAAAACTCTTCAGCAAGATTCCCCTGCCCTCAGATGGGAAGCAATCGAACCTCTTATTTTAAAATACCTGGGACCTGATAAATACGCTGAACTCGATATTGACCATGAACCTCTTGCCTGTGCTTCGCTTGGCCAAGTTCATAAAGCCACGATTAAAAAAACAGGCGATGTGGTTGCTGTCAAAATACAATATCCCAATGTAGACAAAGCCATCGACAGTGATTTGCGCGCCATCAAAACATTTATTCAATTTCTGAAAATTATGCCAAAGGAAACTTCACTCGATTCGGTTTTTGAAGAAATTAAAGAGATGCTTTTGCAAGAAAGCGACTATGAACAGGAAGCTAAAAAGACAGACTTATTTTATTTCCGATTAAAAGACGATTCTCGATTCATTGTACCCAAAGTGTATCCCGAATATTCCAATAAACGTATTCTTACCTCATCATTTGAACGTGGTCTTCGCATTGAAGATTCACTCATTCAGTCTTTGTCTCAAGAGCGTCGAAATCGATTAGCAGAAAGCTATTTGGATTTGTATTTTCACGAATTGTTCATTTGGAAAGACCTTCAAACCGATCCCCACTCTGGAAATTACAAAATCAGATTGGCCGCAAGCGGCCAAGATCAATGGGTGCTTTTTGATTTCGGAGCCACTCGCAGCTATCCCGATGTTTTTTTAAATGCATACTATCGCATGATAAAAGGGGCCCTTATTAACGATCCTGCTATGCTACGGCTCGCAGCAAAGGATCTTAATTTTATAACAGATACGGATGATCCAAGCTTAATTGAAAAATTCGAAGAGTTTTGCAACCAAACAGTGGAACCCTTTCTAAATGCGGATGACCCTAGGCAAAAGGGCACTGTTGACAGCGATGGCAACTATGACTGGAAAAACACAGATTTACCGCAAAGACTATCAAAACAAGTCTTAGATATTCTGAAAAATTATCAATGGCGAACCCCGCCCAGAGAAATTCTTTTCCTTGATCGCAAAACTGGTGGCGTGTTTATTATTCTTTCTCTTTTGAAAGCAAAAATGAAAGCGCGCCCTTTGATTATGAAATATTTGGAATCAATTTCCTAGCCGCAAATCATTTTAAATATTCATTAATTTTTTTCTTAGTTCTGTCATTGAAACCATTAATTTTTTCAATTTCTTTCCAGTTTTGATCCAATATTACCAAATAAGGAATCGAATCAAAACCCAGCAATCCCATTAATTTTTTCTTTTTATCCCACACCGTAAGGCTCTCTTGGGGAAATTCTTTTAAAAACTGCTGCGCTTTTTCTAGCGAATCATCCAAATTCACACTAATAAAAAGTATTTTTTTCTTTTTCTGCGATTTAATTTTTGCTGCATAATAGGGAAAACTTTCTTTGCAGGGGTCACACCAGCTGGCCCAAAAATCTATAAAAATCAAATCTGCTTTTTCACCTTTATCAAACGTTTTAGCTCCAATCGATTTTAACCCATCGATTTCTGCTCGGTAGTCAATTTCAGCAAAAGCTACCGCACAAATAATCAAAAATAGTAACACGATTTTTCCCATTTACTCTCCCCTTGTCCGATCAAAAAACTCTTCCAAATCCAGGGTTGAGGCTTGAAAATCTAGTTTTTTGACTTCATGATCAAATGTAGATTTCAAATGAGCCGTCAAAAGTGAGGATCCAATTGAATCTCTAAAGCCAATGTGGCCCCAAGCTTTGAATCCAGAAAAAATTTGACTTGGTTTTTCAACCAGCTCGAAATCAGTAGTATTAATTTTCACAAAGCCCCATTTGGTTTGATTTGTCGAAAATACGCTATAAACGGCTTCAGTAACTGAAAGTTGTTCCCACACCTGTCTAATCTGATTTTTTGGTTTCCAGTCGGTATCAGGAAGCAAGACGATGTTATACTTAGACCAAACAGGCTTGGCCTGTAAAACTGTATCAGGCCATTCGGTGGTTTTTTGAATGAAAAAGAGTTCCATATTCAAACTAGGATTTTTAGTTTTATATAGAGTTACCCAGTCTACTAACTGCGTCTTTTCAGCTCGAGTCACAACAATAATTCGGCACAAAATATCGGAAACACTTTCAATTGCAAATTGAATGTAGGGAATTTCATACCTGGGATTGATCATGATCTCTTTGGCATTGGGACTTCCCATACGAGTTCCCAAACCCGCGGCAGGCAATATAACAGTCAGTGAATTAGTACTTGCTTCGATTCTCATTCTTAGCTATCCCATTGCCAATCATGAATTGGTGCTATGCGATCCTATCCTATAACCACAGCGAACACACTCGAAATTGTATTCGTTCCGTTTTAGCCGTGTCACCTAGTTCTAGGATTTATGTCATCCACAATGGCACCGAGCCAAAACAACGTGCTTTGGTACAAAACGAATTCCCAGCAAGCCCAATACTGTCGCATATCATTTTTGACACAAACACAGGGTTTTCTGGCGGTCTAAATCGTGGCTTAGCGGTCCTCTTTGAATCGGAAGATTTTGTTTTTGTTCTGACCAACGATACTGAATTGTCTGATATACCGAAAAATGAAATTCCAAAAGGCGTTACGATTCCGCTGATTTTGAATAAACGAACCAAAAAAGTAGATTCTTTTGGTGGCTATTTTCAGCCGGCAAAAGGCCACATTTATCATAATAAAAATTTAACGACGGTATTTGAGGATTCGAAACAAAGGCTTACCTACATTCCTGGTTCGGCTTTTCTAATAGATCGAAACTCATTTGTCGCTACTGGTGGATTTTGGGAAGACTTAGGCACCTACTGGGAAGATGTAGAATGGTCGCAGCGTCTAAAAACAGCAATGCGTCCTTTGGTTTTAAATTCCGAATTTAAGTTGTTTCACAAAATCGGCAAGACTTGTCATAAGGATTCCTTTTATACTACTTATTTATTTCAGAGAAATCGCTTGGTGGTTTCTTGGCTCTATACAGGCTTTTGGAGCCGGCTATCTTTGCTTTTTCGATCGCAATGGAATTTACTTAAGTGGACTACTAAATGTGTATCAAATTCAAAGTATTCTTCACTACGACTTTACTTGCGCGCTATTTGGCATGCTATAAAAATGATAAAAGAAAACAGCCGTCGACCACAAGGAATGGGCCAATAATAAATGAATCAGCTTCAACGGAATGGGCGAGAGCAAAGTCAGAGTCATAAAACCAATCACGATACCAAGGGCAATTAAACCCGAACCGATCAATGCAATCCGACCTAAAAATACATTTAGTTTAGAACTTATTTTATACAATCCAAAACTAAGCGAACCTCCAAGAAAAATCCCAAGCAGTGGATGCAATATTCTGATTTTTAAAACTAGATGGGAGCTAAATTCGATATCGTGAGCCAAACCTTCAAGCAAGCTAGTGGATGGGAAAAGAGTCGTAGAAAGCGAAGCCCAGGCCCCGGTCACGGCTATAATCAGAAAATAAACTAAAAATCTAGTTTTAGAAAAAAACGATTTTTCCGTTTTAGTATCAGACACAGGCATTGAATTTGCTTTATTCACAAAATTAAACACGTTAGTTACAGCGTGATATTCTTTTTCAAAGGTAGAGGCCAAAAATCGCACCGTAAAACCGACCAGCATGAAACTATTTAATTGATGAAGACTCATCACCAGCAATCGCCACAGTGATTGATCCGCATTGACTAGCCCAAACAATACCAATTTGGCGCCGAGCAATGCTTCGGTGATCATAAAAACAAGAACCCAGAAACACCAACGATAAGTCGAATCCAGATTTTGAATCAATTTCAGTTTTCGCACCCAAATAAACAAACACAAAACAAAAATGCCGTAAAGCCCGCTTGTAAATCTATGGGCATACTCAACCCAAGTCTTTCCGGGAACCTGAGTCACATCGGGCACCACTTTTCCTTGGCACAGAGGCCAGGTGTCGCCGCAGCCGTCCCCCGAATGAGATATACGCACCCAAGCACCCCAGAGGATTACCAAAATAGTATAGCCCAATAAAATATAGGCCCAGCGACGTAATTTATTTTCAGTGGAATCAGAAGCCATCGTTCAATTCGATACATTTTGCCGGACTTTGAGTCAACAGCTTTGCTTTGGATGCCTCTTTATTCGTAGAACTAAAATTCGGTGCTAGGGGGTATTAATTTAAAGGCCTAGACCCTTCGACTACAAAGTGCCTTGTGACAAAATTAACCGATATAAAAACTCGATTTTTTCATTGATATCATTCATTTCTAGAACGATTTGTTGTAGTTCAAAATCTTTTACTAAATAAGCAGAAAACGCAGAAATGATCGCTTCTGGTCCATCGAGTTGTCGCAGAAACATTTCACTCTGGGCTGAATTGCTAAAATATTCAGTAATCCATTTTGCTAAAACGCGATTAATCAGATGTATTTTTTCATGCAATGCGGGGCTTGGAACTAAGTTTTCTTGGATGGGCGTCGCTTCACAAACAAAATAAGGCGTCGCTGAATTTATGACTTCACCGAGACGGGCTTTTCCTAGGCCATGAAGAAAAACCAAAAGAAATCCATTCTGACGTTCTTCAACAACCTGTACTTTTCCATAACCGACGACTTCGTTTACGAAACTAATTTTTTCACCAGGACCGATCGGGGCAATTTTATTTGGATCGTCGATAAAGCCAATGGCAATAGGAACATCTTTTGCCACGGCATCTTTAATCATCTGCAGATAGCGCGGCTCAAAAATATTTAAAGGTTTCGTAGTTCGCGGAAATAGGTTCACGTTAACTAACGGAAATACGAACAAGTCCATATCTAAACGTTACTGATGGGTTCGCTAGGCGTCCAGTTATTTTTACTTATAGCAGACCCCTAGAAGAAACCTCTAAAGACGATTGGAATAAACAGGTCCGGACGCGCAGAGCTGATTAAAGCCCTTTGATATGTTTCACAAATTCTAAATCAGCTGAGGACATCGCTGTCATTTGCAGTTCCTCAGAACTTACCCATTTTATGGACTGATGTTCGGTAAGCTTAAACCTATCGCTGATTAGTTTGGCTGACATAAAATGAATTCGATAAGACTGATCCTTGATCAGGACGGCTATAGAGGCTAAGACCTGATGGGCTTGAATCTCGACTCCCAATTCTTCTTGAATTTCTCTTTCTAAGGCAGCACCAAAGGTTTCACCGACCTCGACTTTACCGCCTGGGAACTCCCAGGCGCCGCCTTTGCGGGCTGGCTTTTTAGCAATCAAATATTTTTCGTCGCGAACAATCACGGCGGCCACAACTTCAATCATTGTCTTTACTTTAAAATGAAACTCCGGTCTGGACTAGTCTTTTTGTCGGCAAAATCTATAATGAATCTATGTTTGTTGATCTAATAAACCAGCCTACCTATTCGCCGCAGAAATTTGCCCTTTGGAATAGCTTGGCATTTCAAGCAGGTTTCGTAAATGTCGGCGGTTTACTAGCCTGTCATCGATTTGTAAGTCACACCACTGGCCTGTTCACACACTTTGGCGTGGAGATGGCTAAAGGAGAATTCAGCTTAGCGCTTGGGATTGTGTCCGTTCCCCTTTTTTTCCTTACTGGCTGCTGCATTTCAGCTTTTTTTACAGAACGTCGCCGGATACGAAATCAATCCCCCAATTATGCGATTCTTTTTTTCCTGATGTTTTCCTGTTTTGGGCTGGTTTCTGCCTTAGGAGTCAATAAGTGGTTCGGAGCTTTTGGAGCGGACCTAACCATGTCCGATGATTACGTGCTGCTTGGCTTGCTTAGTTTAGCTTCTGGATTGCAAAATGCTATGATCACATCTATTTCAAACTCTGTTATTAGAACGACGCACTTGACGGGCTTAACAACAGATCTCGGGATTGGACTGGTAAGAATCGCCTCTAAGCCGGAAGGTCATCCTTTACGAATTCAAGAGGCTAAAGCCACAGGTATGCGAATCGGAATTATCGTGAGCTTTACCTTTGGTAGCTGGATGGGCGCAAGTCTTTATTTGAAATATCAGTACTATGGATTTCTAATTCCGTTATTAATCACGGGAACTTATCTATTTTTAAGCATGAAAATAAAACTTAACCCAGCGGTTTAACTTTTTGAGTCGCCATTTCGATTGATTGAAATTCGTTACTAAATGATTTCAATATTGATTTTGCAAAATCATCAACATCTATTTTAAAATCATCCAAAGCGGCCGTTTTCACCGGTGTGTTATTATTATTAACATTCACTGCGAAATGAATTTGCGTCGATACAGGGCTAATGGAAGCAATACTGATGCTGATTTTTTTATCACCCCAATACACATCGTCCCCAGAGCGCAGCAAATGAGAGGGATTTTTAAGCGTCCGATTTTTTAAAGCACGATTTTCGATTTCATCTTTTACAATGGCAGCCAAAAGTCGCTGCAACGAAACGGCTGAAAACAAACTTTGGTTGAATACCTCAACTATGAAATGCAACATTCGTCCGCCACGAATTGGACTTCTTGCTAAAGCATCTTCCCAATCCACCATATTACCAAAGGGAATATCGCAAGGTCCTTGCCATGCCACTATCGAGTTTCCCAAAAGCCCAAAGGACTCGTAGGCAAAGTGAGGTTTAAGTTGGTCCCCAGTGTAGGCAAAATTTTTCTTAACAAGTTTTGTTTTCATATTTTTCTTAGAAATGTGTCTAGCATGAAAAAGTTCTAAAAGCCAGCCGCTTTCTTATCTGGAATCTCAGATTTAAATCCCGGCAAACCAGCCGCCGCTGGGATGTGAGCGATCTCTATAGCCAACTCAACGGCTTTTTTGAAATCAAACTCCACTATAGATTTTTGAATCTGTGGTCTAAAATAGTCAGCCCAAAAAAATTCAGCAAATGGGATAGTCGTTTTTTCAAAACCGCCTTCCTCGCGAACCTGCCCTGCCAGTGATCGATACTGATCATCCACTAATTTATCAATTGTTTCTGGCAAATCTTTTGGGTCGATAGGCACCCCATTCACTTTCAAATAAACCCAGCCATGCTCTTGCATTTTTTTCCAAAAAACGTCCAAATTGGCCGAGTCAGAAAAATCGCCGACGATTTCATAATATACTTTTTTAACCTTTTGCCGCCGAGCCACAGACACATAATGGTGCTGATCAATCATGTACATTTTTTTATCAAGTCCTACTACGACCGGTACGACACTTTTTTCAATTAATTTTTTCTTTTTCTTTTCGTCAAGATTTATAAACTTTTTCTCTTTACTTTCGACTTCTAAAAAACCGACTGCCCCTTGTGTTGGATGAAGATTTTTTATGCTAATTAGATTGCCTTCATGACTAGGCTTAGCGAAAATCTCAACTACAAATAAAATAAGGATAAAAAAAATGTTTCTTCCTGTTTTCAATGGCCACCCCGGTCCCCACCATAACAAGAAGGACCCAGTTGGCAAGTCAAAGGTGACCAATGACAGTAAATCATTGGTCAATTGGAAGTAATCCAAAAGTTATGAAACGGCTCATAGCTTTCCTTTTGACCCCATCCCATTTTTTGGGTTACGTTTAAATTAATCAAATTTAACAAAAGGAGACTTTATGAAATTGTTTTTTACCTTAGCGATTCTTGTCCCATTTCTTTGCGCAGCAGCCGAAGACCGCAAACCAAAAACAGAAAATAAAACACCGGATCATGCAAAAGTTTTTTTCGTAAATTTAAAAGACGGTCAGGTTATTTCGACTAAATTCAAAGTTCAAATGGGAATTGAAGGCATGAAACTTAGAAATGCGAGTGATGATATTAATGATAAAATGACAGGTCATCATCACATTTTAGTAAACCATGAAGCGATCCCAAAGGATCAAGCCATTCCTGCCGATGAGACTCATATCCATTTTGGAAAATCCCAAACGGAGGCAGAACTTACATTGAAGCCTGGAAAATATAAGCTGACTTTGCAACTAGCTGATGGCGCCCACAGATCCTACGGTCCAGAATTAAGCTCAACTGTAAAAGTTGAAGTAAAATAACTATTTATTGTTTTTAAAAAAGGCAGCGGTGTCCGCACCGTTCGCCTTAAATGCGCGTTGAGAGCGCTGGCAGGATTCACATTCACCGCACCATTTATCTCCGTCAAAATAACAGGGCCATATCATTTTCAATGGCAATTTTTTATCCAACGCAATTTTCACAATTTCAGTTTTAACCATTTGAATTGTAAAACAACGAACCTCAACATGATTGGCCGTCGAAAAAGAAAAACTGTTTTTCAAAGCCGCTATAAAGCATTGAGAATTATCAGGAAAGGTCGCGGCTTCTTCTAGATTAAATCCCGGGATGACAAATTCACTATCAGACGCTTCGGCAAACCCAGCAGCAATATTTAAAAAAATGCCATTGCGATTGGGCACCCAAACCTTTGCGGCCGTCTGACTCGACACTTTGAAGTCGTCTATCGAAACATCGCTAGTGGGGATTGTGATAGCCGCGTCCGTCAAAGCAGACCGTCCAAAAGCACCTACCCAGGGAATGGAAATTACTTGATGCTTTACTTTATAAAATTCACAAAGCTGGGCCGCGGCATTGATCTCTTTTTTTGCAGCTCGTTGACCGTAATCAAACGTCAAAGCGAGTTTAATTTTCATGTGTTCTAAAGCCATAGCAAGATTGACCGAAGAATCAAGGCCACCTGATAAAATTACTACCGCTGAACTCATGTCTGCACCTTATTTAAGTTGAAACGCTGGCGATGTCTTCAACTATAAATTGAAATCGTTGATCATAGTTGAAATTGTCTTTTTTAATTTTGAAACAAATATCAAATTCCCGATTAAGGGCCGTTAACATTTTTTGTTGCAGAGAATTAGAATTAAATAAAACAAAATTT
>JAYVPD010000228.1:0-3826 GCA_043757515.1 Pseudobdellovibrionaceae bacterium | reverse complement strand
TTTGCTTCGGTTGATGAATTGATTGCCGAAAAGTATTTGTTGTATCTATTTACAGAATTAAATAATTACCATGTTGTCGTATTAGAAAATTCTACAAGCGGCGATCATATCGTTAACAACGACCAAGGCATGATTGCCGGTCCAAAAGAAGCTTTTGAAAACCTATATTTGATAGACCAAATTCGAAAAAACAAAACATTGTCAGGTTTGGTAGATAAAATTCATTTAGTAGGTATCAGCCTGGGCGCCAATGGGGTCATGCTATCCAGTTTAGTGAATCAAAAGAACAACTACAGGTATTTTGATAAAACGTTGTTGTTGTGCCCGGTTGTAGATTTAAAAGCTTCGTTTCAAGGGCAAATGGCCAGCGGCTTGAAGCCTTTTTTACTTGATTGGTGGAGCAGTTATCGATTTAAGGATTTGGTAAAGAAAGAGGATTTTAAGTTAGATTCGGTTTTTAGTTCCTTATTTAGCCTATCGCCCCGCTGGGTAAATGGTGTTTGGTCGTGGCTCGAAAAAAAATACAAGTACAATGAATCCTGGCTGTTATATCTTTCAAAAGATTTTTACACTGGAAATTTTGATAGTGACTATCGGTTTATTTCAGATCAAACGATTCTGCCAAGGCAGTTGTACGTTCTCGCTACCAAGACTGACCCAATAGTCATTCCAGAGAAAAATTTTGATTTACTATTTGGAAAAGTAAACGATCAATCCTTTTTTTTTAAATTTGAGGATGGCGTGCACTGTTCGTTTGCTCACACATTTCAATGGAGATTTTTGGATCGATTTTTATCTGGGTTGTTAGAAACTTCGAAGGAAAATGAGGATGACGGTCCGGCGTCATTGGGTGAAACCTATCGTTTAGAAAACATTCAGCCAGCGGAAACAGAAATACCTGTGGCCATGGAAAGTCCTGAACTTCGTTCTGTTGAAATCGCCAAAATAGGTCCGGATTCGATAGAGCTTATAGTTTATTTCTTTAGTCATTCCCACCTTATAAACGGCCATGTTAAAATTCCATTGGGTCTTTTTGCTTTAGACAAAGACTATGGCCGTTATGACAGCGAAGCCATTCGAAACTACGTTCAGAGGATGGTTCAAACAAAAGGCGTTTTGGAATCAAAGCTTGGACATATCTTTATTAAAATTTGACCTTTAGTGGGTTAATTCCTATGTTATTAATGGATCGTCCAAAAGGACTCGGGGGGGGGCGCATGATTCGAATGATTGAAGAGGGCCAAAGTTTAACGGCTAAATCGGCAGTGTGTTTGTCAGCAATAGATCTCGCTGATGTTGTGGGTTTGGATTTGGCTGAATTGAAAGACGAGTTTTCCACAGTTATGGAAACCAGTTCCTCGTTAAGTTACATCCCGGCAGAACTAGTACGCGACTATTTAGTTAAAAAAAGTTTTAGATATCCAAAAAAAGTAATTTCATTTCAAATGTTAAAAGGCGGGGTTGCAAAAACGACTTCGGCTTTGAATATTGGCTTGCGTGCTTCGATGTTGGGAGCCAAAGTTTTATTTGTAGATTTGGACCAACAAGCCAATTTGACATTTGCCCTAGGTCATTCAAATGAAAATTCATCAGTTTGGTTAGATATTTTTGAGAAAAAAGTATCTATTGAATCGGCCATTCAGCCAATTAATTCCCATATTGATTTGATTCCATCAAGTCTTAATAATTCCGTTCTAGAAAGAGCTTTTATTAATTCCAATCGTAATTGGTCTGAATCGATTAAGAGCCAGCTTAGTCAAATTAGTTTAAATTATGATTTAATAATTCTAGACACGGCCCCGGCATTATCCGCTACGAACACGGCAGTTACAGTCGCCAGCGATATGGTCGTATTGCCTGTGAATCCTGATAAGTTTTCAATATTGGGTTTTGAAAAGAACTATTCCGAACTATTAGATATTAAAAAAGATTTCAAAATAAAATCGGATATAAAAGTTTTATTTACCAAATACGATGCACGCGAAAAAATGAGCGGCGAGTATTTAGAGGCCTTTATTGAGAAATATCCAGATATCTTGCTGAAGAGCTATATTCGCGTTTCCTCCGATGCTAAAAATACATTGGCGACGTCAAAATCGATTTATTCATCTAAATCTTCGGCAAAAGAAGATTACCACTTAGTCACACTTGAATTGCTAGAACTAGACAAGGAGCTGCTATGCCGTCCATAAAAGATTTTGATAAAAAAAAGAAAAAGTCTCCAAAGAAAACGGACGCGCAATCCTTAGGTAAGAAAAAGCATGAAACAGAGGATGATTCAGAGGCTCAATCTGGCTATGATGTTGATTTGGAAACAAAGGCTGAATCATCGCATTTAGAGTCAAAAGTGCAGCAGCGACGCCCAAGCAAAATGCCGGATACTGATAAGGAAATTAATGAAATGAACACGTCTGGCGCCGACCCTCTGGAGCCCGGTCCAGAGTCTTATCACTCATTTTCTGAGCCTGAATCGTTTGAACTGCAGTTTCCAGGTAGTTTTTTGTTAAAAGCCAAAGCACCCAAGACGTTTAATCTAGCCGAGCGCATAGCCGGCGAATGGGTAAATGATGGAAAATTTGAAGCATTGCCGGTAGGGCACCCATTGGCTCAGATATTGGCAGCTAAAGCACTAGTAAAAGCTAAAAGTTTGGAAAAAAATGTGTTAAACTCTACGTCTGTGACGCTCGTAAAAATGGGACTAGAGTATGCGAAATCAAAGATTAAACGATAAACTTACCGAAACGCTTAAGCCCGGATATCTTTACATTGAAGATGAATCAGGCAATCACAGTGTTCCCGAGGGTGCTGAGAGTCATTTCAAAGTCATTGTGGTGTCCGATTCATTTTCTGGTTTGTCCAAAGTAGAGCGTCATCAAAAAATTTATTCTGTATTAGGTGACGAGTTTAAAAAAGGCCTTCATGCTTTGTCCATTAGAGCGTACACTTTAGCTGAATGGGAAATCGAAAAAAGTCATTCAAACTTTGTAAGTCCCGACTGCTTGGGCGGCAGTAAGAAAAATTAGGAAGACTCATGAGTCGCGCGACTACCGCAAAACGCCATAAAAATTTTAAAATGGAAACGGCTTACAAACCGTCGGGTGACCAGCCCAAAGCGATCGAACAAATATTTGATCATTTAAATCGAGGCATCAAACATCAGACTCTGCTCGGCGTTACAGGAAGTGGTAAAACATTTACGATGGCTCATGTTATTGAAAAAATGAATGTGCCGGCGCTTATTTTAGCTCCCAATAAAACTCTGGCAGCGCAACTGTATTCTGAATTTAAAGATCTCTTTCCTAAAAATGCGGTTGAGTATTTTGTAAGCTTTTACGACTATTACCAGCCAGAAGCCTATATTCCGTCGACCGATACCTATATAGAAAAAGATTCAGCAATCAACGATCAAATTGATCGAATGAGGCATTCTGCTACGCGATCTCTGTTTGATCGTCGTGACGTAATAATAGTCAGCAGTGTTTCCTGCATTTACGGTCTTGGCAGTCCCGAGGCCTATAACGATATGATGGTTCATGTTGTTAATAATACGGAAATGAAACGTGATCAATTTATTCGCGAGCTTATTCGTATTCAGTACGAAAGAAATAATATTGATTTCCATCGAGGCACGATTCGCGTTCGAGGCGACGTCGTCGAAGTTTTTCCTGCCTATGAGGACAGTAAAGCCATTCGAGTGGAGTTTTTTGGCGATTATATTGAACGATTATGCTGGATAGATCCCCTGACTGGCGAAATTGTCGAAGACTTAGATCAGATCGGAATTTATCCCGGCAGCCATTATGCAACTCCAGAAGAAAATCAAAAA
>JAYVPD010000227.1:0-14499 GCA_043757515.1 Pseudobdellovibrionaceae bacterium | reverse complement strand
CAGACTTTAAGCAAAAAAAATTTATCTTTATTTACTGAATTTTCTTTTGAACTCATACTGACGACTATGAAACGTATCGAATGGGTTATTGTTCTTCTTCCTCTGTTGGTTTGTTGGATATTAGATCGAGTTACAAAATTATGGGCCAATACTATAGACGGGCCTCGCTTACATGGTTATATAAATTTTGTCCTGCATCACAATCACGGTGCTATGCTGGGACTTTTTTCAGAACTACCTCAAGTGCTACGAATAGTGTCGCTTTCAACTGGCGGCGCATTTTTGTTATGTATATATGTAATCATTCAATATCTATTGCCAATTAAATCTCTGGTGCTGAGAACCGGTTTATCGATATTAATTGGGGGAATACTTGGAAATGTGGCGGATCGAATTATTTGGGGCTATGTCGTCGACTTCATAGTTTTGGGTACGCCGTCGTTGTCGAGCCCCGCTTTTAATGTTGCGGATGCGGTTCAATGGGTTGGCTATGCTATGATTGTGTCCGCAATTATAAAAGAAGGTGAAATTCTATGGCCAGAGCATAACTCTAGAAAGAAATTTTGGGTCAACCCGTCGTTTCAGTTAAAATATTGTTTCGTTTTACTCGGGGTCGGGATTGGCCTAACGGTAATAAGTTTGGTATTTTCCTACACTTATTTGCGCGTATCAATCTCAGAACTTGTTGGGGGCAATCAATTTTTAATCGATAAATTCATTTCGCCGTTTGTAATAACTTTTCTGGTCATATCTGTAGGGTTTTGCGCGATTCTTTTTACGGTCGGAAAAATTATATCTCATCGAATTGCGGGGCCATTGTACGCGTTTGAACGTTTCTTGGATGATATTTTGGCTGGAAGACCGGCTCATTTGAAACTTCGTGCTGGCGATCAATTCAAACATTTAGAAGAACTTTCGGACCAAATTAAGATTCAACTGCTTCATATCCAGGAAAAGACCATGCAAAAAGTGGCCTCTATGGAAGACAACAAAATCACTAAAGACTAATACAAATCGAAGCAGCCTTACTTTTTTTCGTAGGGACAAAAAGTCGGCCGAGGCCCAATTTGAGGAAATTGACGGCAAACATCAGGCCGGTTAGTGTACATCGTGCACTTTCGAGTTTTCGAATCTAAAAAAATACAGTCGCGATTGGCCTTTTGAGTGAGCATGAAAAATCCGGAAGCCTCGCGATATGAAACAATCCACTTCTCTTTGACTAATTTTCTAGCAATTTTTCTAATAGAGCTGTTTTGAACTTCATCTTCAGAAACCAAGTTCAGACGAATCAAATCCGATAAACTGACTTCAACTGGCATAGTACAACAATTCGCTACACACGAGTCACACTGCTCGTCTGAGGTAAATTTTTTCCAAGTTGAGGGCCGATCTACATCCACAAAGTTTCTCCTTAATGAGTAATTAAATTCCGATATTAACTGGTAAGCAAATATTTTGAATTTCTTAATGCCGTAAGTAATTTATTGTTACCGCCCGCCTGCCAGTATACTGGACCAAGCTACGCCGATATATTTGACGGACTTAATTCCAGCGTTGTAATCTTTCGCTATGAATAACAGTCCAGAACACGAAAAATTATTTGATGAAATCTGCAGCAAACTGAACGAATTGTCTCACCGAGACGACATTTCGTTGCCACAGACGAATAAAATCGAAAAAATGCAAACCCAGATTAAAAAGTTTCACAGTGACCTACTGGATACTCAAGATGAATTCAGAAACAAAATTAAATCACTGGAAAGTTTGCAAGTCTCAAAATCCGAATATAACAATCAATTGCGTCTGGTAACTGAACAGCTTCAAATCGAACGGGTCACAAACAACAAATTAAATGCTGACCTGGTAAAATCAAATGAAATCGCACTTCACCTTCAGCTTGAAATGCAAGGCCTTAAGACTCGTGCCCAGCAAATTCAAAATGAAGAACGCAAATACAATATTCAACTCCAAGAGAAAATCAAAAATACTCAAAAAGACTTTGAATTAAATGAAGCGCTGAAGGAAGACATCGCTTTAGAGCTCGCCAAAACAAAAAACCAATACCAAATGGATAGAAACGAATGGCTATCTGAAAAAGAGACCATTAGTTCAACGGTGGAAGAACTAAATCAAAGAATGTTAGATAAAGATGTTCAAATTCGGGCGCTCAATGAACAAATTGAAGATCTGCAAAGCTCTTTGAATGAGATTGAAATAGCTAGCCAGAAACAAAACGAGAATATTAAAAACCTAATGACCGTAGCAGAAAATAAAATCGTTGAACTTAAAATGGGTTACGACAAAAAGCACATCGAGTCCCAGGATTATTACAATCATCTGCAGCAAGGATTGACTCAGATAAATCTATTGAAACAAGAAAATTCAAATCTTAAAGATTATGTAGCCAAGGTAAATCAGTTCCTACAGCAGCAACAACAGGCACAAGTCAGTTCAGTTCCCAGTTCACCACAACATACAAAGTAAGGACTTGCTGTGATCTTAACCACAATAGAATCTATCCCTGAAAAGAAAATCTTAGCGCATTTTGGCCTTGTTACTGGCTCTACGGTGCGTTCAAAGCACATCGGACGAGATATTTTTGCAAGTTTAAAAAATATAGTGGGCGGGGAACTCAAAGGCTACACTGAGTTAATGGAAGAAACTCGAGATCAAGCTACTGAACGCATGGTCGCGCAAGCTAAAAAATTGGGCGCCAATGCTATCATTGGAATTCGGTTTGCGACTAGCGACGTAGCTGCGGGCGCTGCGGAGGTGTTCGCCTATGGCACCGCCGTTATGGTAGAATAATGGACACTCTAATCCAACTTGGTTTTGTAGCTATACTGCTTGCGATAGGTTATTTTGCCGGCAACAACCGGGAAAATAGCCATTTCAAAAGCATTCTTGAAAGACAAAAAAAATATATGCATATCCCAGTTAGAGTTGAAAAAATTAGAGACGTTTCCGCCTATTCCGAAGCCAAATTGGTGACCGGCAGTGTGGTGATCGCCAGTGATTATTTCAAAAATTTTGTCGGCGCGATCAAAGGTTTTTTTGGTGGAGAACTGCATAGCCACGAAAGCCTTATGGACAGGGGCCGGCGAGAATCCATATTAAGAATGAAAGAACAAGCAGCCAATTGGGGCGCCCATGAAGTCGTTGAAGTTCGCCTTGAATCGGCTGCTCTAGATGCAATGGGAATAGAAGTGTTTGCGTATGGAACCGCCGTAAAAAGACATTTGGGTCAAAATGAAATACATACCGTCTGAGGAATCAGAGGAAATAAATTCAAGAACCGAAAAGAACCCCCTATTGAATGTCGCCATACTTATCGTCGGGGCCGCCGTCGTCTATATGACAGCTTTAATAATACTGGGCCTAACCGGCGAATATTTAGCTGCCAAAGTGCCTCCGCGATACGAAGGACCATTGTTTTCATTTATGAACTTGAAGGTCGAGCAAAAAAAATGGCCAGCTGGGGACGAAATTGTAAACGATATTTTTAAAAATAATTCAATCGATGAAGTATTTAAACCTGAAATATTTCTATCCTGTGAAAATACCGTAAATGCCGTGACCTTGCCAGGACGAAAAATCATAGTTTATAAAGGGCTATTGGCTGACATAAAATCTCTAAACTCTCTCTATTTTGTAATTGGTCACGAAATTGGTCACATAATAAATCGTGATCACTTGCGAAGCATGGGTCGCGCCTTAGCCATTTCAATTGGATTTTTCTTTGTAAACATGGCCGGTGACTCCAATTCATTTCTGTCTTTCAATCAAGCCATAGTCGATAGACAATTCAGTCAACATCAAGAAACCGCAGCAGACCAAACTTCAATTGATTTTACAATTAAGCGATTCAAAGGATTAGCGCGATCTCATGAGTTTTTTGATCAGATACTTGGACAAGATCCAGAATCTAAGCTAATTGGATTTTTAAATACCCATCCCATGACTCAAGATAGAATCGACAAAATTAGATCCAATATCCACTACAATCTGGAATCGACAAAAATTGAACCTTTCGATCCCAGCCAAATCCCTTGTCCTTAAAATAAAAAATGATCCTAAACACTAGTTCACAATTTGGGACATAAACATTTTAAGATAAAAACCTTCTGGAAAGCTTAACAGGTGGGGGTGATCAGGCGCATGACCACCTTGGGCCACTATTTTGCTGGTCCGGAACGAACGGATTTGAGCTCGATTTACAGAGTCCTTTAAATCTTCCAATGAAATAGCCCCAGAACACGAACACGACACCACAAAGCCATGTTTTTTTATTCCCTTATAGGCCCTAGCATTCAGTTTCTGATAGGCCGACTTTGCTGCTGGAATATGTTCCTTACTTTTAGCAAACGCGGGGGGATCGACAATAATCAAATCATAGGTCTGCGTTTCAATTAAAAAAGCATCATCCATAACATCGAACGCCCGGCATTCGGAATTAAACCCATATCTATCCATAGTCTTTTTAGCTTTGCCAAGTGCGTCTTTAGAAATATCCACTAAGACAAAATCAGCTTCCACATTTAAATTTTTTAATACCATTCCAAGATACACAGACCATTGCCCGAGGTGGCAACAGACATCCATAATTCGAACTCGTTTGAGTCTAAAAAATTTAACATATTCTGAAAAAATTTCCGCCACCCGAAACAAATTATAATTCTGATCTAAGAAAAAACCTGTTTTTTGCCCACCAACCAAATCCGAATCAATTCGCATTTCTGATTTCAAAAACCAATGATCAATCACAACTGGCATTTCGGAAAGATTGAATTCCATTGTATTATTTAGAATTTGCGGCGGCCCATAGGCCAAGCCCTCTTTTTCGCGAATCTTTATATCATTTCTTATTACAATTGCAGTTTGAGTCCATTCTATATCGACAATTGATTCTTTTTTTAACCTATCCACCATTGATTTAAAAAGCTTTAAAGGATCACTGATAAATGAATTCAAGCCGGCAGTGGTAATCTGAACAACAAAAACTTGAAACGGATTTCCATTTTTTTCTGACACAAATCGATCAATCACCAAGCCCGGCAGAAAATCATTCTCACTAAAACACAGTCGAAAACTATTTCTATACCCTAGTGAAAATCTTTGTAAAAATAGATCATAGAGCCGAGTCTGCAAAAATTCGAATTTATCTTCTAGTTTTTCTTTTGAATCAAACGTCATGGCCCGGTAGTAGAAAAACGAAA
The DNA here is from genome assembly GCA_043757515.1 of Pseudobdellovibrionaceae bacterium. Lineage (GTDB taxonomy): Bacteria > Bdellovibrionota > Bdellovibrionia > Bdellovibrionales > Bdellovibrionaceae > UBA2316. The sequence goes on along the minus strand of JAYVPD010000227.1, from coordinate 9,283 downwards.
GTGGGTTTACGTAACCTCGTGAAATGAACTGATTCTGACCATCTCTAACTTCTACAATTTCGCTAGGGTTGATTGAATCGCTTGGTTTTTCAAAGACATTTTTAGTGATCCACGGGTGCCGAAGCAAAATTTTAGCATCCACATTCTTTTTTAAATTTAAAGTGATCATTTTACCTCAAGCTCAAAAAAACTAAAAACAGTTTTTTCAAAACTATTGAAATTATCATCACTAACAATTACCAGGTATTTTTTGCCATTCGCTTCAAGTATAGACATGCCTTCATAGTTTTGGTTAAGCATATCAATCACAGGAAATTGTTTACCCAGTTCATTTTCATCGGCCTTGCCGCTTATTCTATATTTATTTTTGACTTCCCAATCATCAGCAGGCGATTTTCGCTTTACCAGCCACACGATATTTGAATACTGAAGTGACAACGCCGCTTCTACTGATCGAGTCAGAATCAAAAAGCTATTTTCAGACAGTCTAAGTAAATCTGAGGCCCCATTATATAAATTCGAGCTATTCAATTTTTTAGTGAAATCAAATTTAGTTGTCTTATTTAAAACAAATTCATCAGCAATCAGTTTATATTCTAAAAAATAAAATACACTATCGCCATCTTGCTTTTGTGAAAGACCGCTTTCCGACAACAACCACAGCTGCTGGGTCGCTTCGTCATAAGACATGCCTTCAAACGCTTTGTTGTTATAAAGCCCTGACACCTGTTTACCTTTAAATTTTGGCAAAAACTCGTCAGGTATTTTAACAGATTTTTTTATCTCTTTATCTTTGACATAAAATACTTCGGGCGGTGCTACGGGCTTGGCGTTCAAATCACCTTCACTACTGACTAACCACCCATTTTTAAAGGGGGCCAAAGCTTCAAAATCGACTACTTTTAATTTCTTTGTTTTTTTAAACAACGATATTTTTTCAGAAAGCATAATTTCAAAAATGGGATGCCCAGAGTTTCCGGGGCGCTGAAGCAGATCAAAGCGATAAATTCTGGGCTCGCCGTAACGGCCACGATCGTCAGTTATAGTATAAAAACTTGAACCGTTGATCACAAGCCCTGACAAACCACCAACTTTGGTTCCATCAAATTTTTCTTTGGTATTAATTACTAAGGATTGCACATAGTTCAAAGATAAAAAATTAACAGGTTCTACTTCTTTAGAATAAACAGTCTCGCTAATTGATGAAATTAAAATATAGTATAGGCCAAACCGAACAGCACAACTCAATTCGACCTCTCTCTAAGCTTTGCTAGCTTCAACGTGTTTTCAAGCAAACAAGCAATAGTCATCGGCCCAACGCCGCCAGGCACAGGTGTTATCGCTTTTACAATTGGTGCGACATCTTTAAAAAGTACATCGCCACCAATTTGACCGCTTTCATCCTTGTGAATTCCCACATCTACTACGACGTGATGGCTTGCAAAATAGTCGGCTCCAAAAAAGCCCATCTTGCCGGCCGCAACGACTACAATTTCTGAATCGTGAATGCAGCGTTTTAAATCAGGAGTTTGACTGTGAGCAATCGTGACTGTGGCATTTTTCTTAAGAAGTAGTGCCGCCATCGGTTTGCCAACGATTTGACTTCGGCCGATAACAACGGCCCGCTTTCCCTGAATTGGAATTTTGTAGTAGTCTAAAATTTTAATTACCCCACTAGGAGTGCAGGGTTGCACATGCTCAATGTCCGACCACAAATAGCCGGTCGCTAAAAACGTCAGACCATCGGCGTCTTTGGCCGGGTCTATGGTCCTTAATACCGACTGGAGGTTCAAATGCTTGGGAATAGGAATTTGAACTAAAATTCCATCAACCGCTGGATCCGCATTTAACTTATTAATTTCAGCTTCCAAAGTAGCCTGGCTGACTTGAACATCTAAATTAATTACCTCTGACTGCATTCCAATTTTTTGGCAGGCTATATGTTTGCTGCGGACGTAAACTTGGCTGGCAGGGTCGTTGCCAACAATTATGACCTTTAAACATGGCTTTCTTTGGTGGGCTTTTTCGAAATCCGCGACATCTAAGGCTAATTTGGCTCGTAAATCGTCGGCTACTTTCCGTCCATCCAATAGAATCATGTGCGCTCCGAGGCTAATTGATAGGTTCTTTTACCTTATACTTTTCAAATATTTAAATTAATTATTGACCCGTCTTTCAGAATTGATTAGTTTTCATAGATAGATTTATTGCTTCACGTCAAAATGCCGTTGAAAGAAGTTTGTAGGGAGATATTTATGTCTGAAAAAGTTAAATTATCCAAAGACGGTAACAGCATTGATTTCGTGCAAGCTGAAAACGTCCCCACATCTTTGAAAAAATTCCGTCAAAGCCCTGAAATTGAAGGTTTTTATCGTTTTATTTTTGAAAATGACCTTCAAAAAGAAGGCTATGAAATCCTAGATAGAATTATCACTCAGCGCAAACTCAAAAAACAAGCCGATAAAAAACAAGCCCAGCTTGAAGATAAAAAAGACGTCAAAAAAAAGAAATAGTCCGTAAATCGGATTTCGGCTCTTAACCAATCAGACTCAGTAACTGATCCATTTTTGCCTACACTCTTCGTGGAGGGAATATGGATACTGAATCAATAAACAAGAAAAATCGTGGGATCAGGTCTCGTGCAGGGCAAGGGCTGGTCGAATATCTCATTATAGTATCTCTAATCGCGGTAGGGGCTATTGGGATCGTCAAAGTGATTAGCCAAAATATGCGATTTCACTTTACCCAAGTGGCCGAAGCACTGGGATCCCATACTACGGAACGTCCAGAAAAAGGTGAAATAAGGAAATCCCATTTCGAATCTAAAGACTTCAATAATTTTTGGGAAGGTTCAAAATGAACCCTCACAAAAAAAATGGCTTTACCGTAGTTGAATTTCTAATTACTGGAATTTCCATTTTCTGTGGTTTCTATTTCCTATTCTGGACCTGCTATCTTGGGGCAAATACAATGCTCGCCCGCTTTTACCTAAATGATTTTGCCCTTTGCCAGTTGAACTCAAAACCTAATGAATGTCTTCAAAATTTAAAGCAACGACTAAGCGATCTAAGATTTGTAGAAATTAAAAAAATCGACGTTCAGACCTCGCTGGCCCTTAAAACCGTATCGTTAATTTACAATTTTAATTTGCCAATTATAGGATTGAAAAATGGCCTCCAGGCAATTCATATCTCATCCCAAATTAACCTTGGGGACTGGCAATGAGACATTCTGAAAAAGGGTACGCACTTGTTGTAACCTGCCTAATAATGCCCATCGTTTTTTTAAGCCTAGGTCTAATGACTTTCACCTTTTTAAAAACTCGTTACTCAGCCGAAATAAAAACTAGCTGCCGGGACCAATATCATGGTTACTTTTCACAATTAAAATCGCAGATTCTGTTTTTAGAAGGCATTGCTCCCGTCGCAACAAATTTGTACCGGTTCCAGATGGCGATGATTCCAATGCTCTGGGTTCCGGCCATCGCAAAAATATATCAAACGATTAAAAAAATTAGAACCCAACTTGATAAAATTCAAAGCAATCTCATAAAGGCCTTTGGCACTATCAATAAAATAAAAGCCTACTACGTTGTTTTCCAACTTGAAAAGACGTTAATGGAAGAAAATAAAAAGGTAAAAAACCTGCTTAGTCACAAAAGTGTCACTGACTATACGTTTAATTCTAAAATCCAAATTGTAAAAAAAATGAATATCCTATTTCCACCCTACGACAGGGCGACCGATATTGAAGAAAAACAAGCATTTCATTTTAATATAAATAACAAAATTAATCCAAAAGGATGGATGGGCTTTTTTAAAATTGATCAACTCGATGAATCTTATAGTTGTTCGGCCACTCTAAAATCTGACACCCAGGACAAACTAATAGTTAATTACGCCATCTAACAAATAAGGAATTTTGAAATGAAAGATAAGTCTGCCACGTTTACAGAAATTACAGCCATCATAATTTTCACGATCGTGCTTATATTTAATGCTTTTTTAGCAACCAACAAAATTGAAAACAGGAAAAAATATGAAACTCAACATTTTAGAAACAATTAGACTTCAAATCAAAAAAATTCCAACAGATGCCTTCGATCAAAAGAATAAAGTTATCCTGTTTTTCTTTGTAGGCTTGCTATTGGTTGGCTTTACTTATTTAAAGCCTACGTCAGCCAGTGGTGGTAAAGACTCTTTTCAAATCGATACGATTATTCCAGATGGTTATGTTCTTATTCCCGTAAAATTGCTCAATGCACAGGCCATTTCGGCTGTTATCGGATCACATGGTGTCGCCGACATTTACACAACAGTTCAAGGTGAAAAGTCCAAACTGCTTTTCTCGCGAGCAAAAATTATAAAATCTATTGAAGGAGATGACGCTACTTTTTCAATACTAGTTAAGGAATCTAAAGCCCGCCTTCTTTCCAACCATGAAAGTCCTTTTTTTGCTGCGGTTCAAAATCCAAAAGCCAAAGCATTCGACGAGGAAAAAAAACACGGACTGCACGTTCAAATAATCTATCAAAACTAGGGAGCCCCAATGCGATTACTATTTTTTGGACTTGTTTTTCCGCTTTTAGGAATGGGCGGCGACATTTGGATCGATATGGGCTCAGATACAGCCCAGTTTGAAGAGGCCGTTTTTCAGCAAGAAGGGATTTCCATAAGTCAGCACGAACTATCGGTTTTCGAGAAAAAAAGCATTGAACAGTCTTTTTTACTTTCAAAAATTGATTTTTGGTCTAAAAAACACTTGCCCTCCAAGCTGCTAGACAAAGAGATTTCTGACTTGCAAGCCTCGCATGTATTTAGCCAGGACAATCGTTTACTATTATTTGAATTTTTGAAATCATCGTCCGACGATCAGGCTTTGACATTCCAAAATCTATGTCGCCTCTATGCAAACGATTCCTATTTGAAAGTTTCTGATCCCTTTTTTGAATCCAGCTGCCTATTGAATCGTCATTCAATTAAAGAGCTGAATTTTAATTTATCACATTTTGATTTCCTTTTAATAGACGGAAACAGGATCGATCTAAAAAAATCTCCCTACTTCTTTTCTACAGATGCTGTACACCAATTTATTTTTATTTCAAATCGTTACACTACAGTTGAAATTACGGACACCGCTAAATCCCTTAAGAAGGCAAACATTCCAATTCAGCCATGGATAAACGGATCGTGTGAGACTATTTCAAGCAGCAATGTCCTTGCTGGAATCAATGCTAAAACATTTTTTTCTAAAGACTGTATCGTGGAAACAAATGGGCAATCTATTTATAAGGAGTCTTTCATTTCCAGAAATCGATACTATATCATTTCTACATTGATTCTAGCTGCTGTAGCTTATTCAGTGTCTTCTAACTATGAATTGGCAGTTGGTATGAACCCTTGAAAATAGGAAACGGCACTTGAAGCAATTTTGGATCGTTCCGGATGAACATAGTGAGCCCAGAAATCTCCCTTAAACTCTTCAATTCCAGATTTTGTTGAGTCCATTAATGCTTGACGGGTAAGTTCAACATCAGCCTCTTCAATTGGGGAATCTGATCCAAAACTTATTGGCACTTTTGCTCGCCTAAGGGCTTCCCAAACAAAAAGGTTCTTTAGCGTATTTGGACCTAATCGATCTTGAATAAACGATTTATCGCTCAGCCAATGGCTCGGCTGCATATGGCACCTTACAAAAAGGGATTTCATTTTGTTAATAGTGCTTGGGGCTACTAGTTCGACATGCTCTAAATTTAAATAACCTCTGGTTTTTTGGGAATATAGATCTCTGGCGACGTCAACGACCATGTCCACAGCTTTATCCCCAAGTGTATGAACACTAAATTCAAAATTATTTTGCCAAGTTAATTTCATAAGCCGGGACAGCTGATCGATACTCCATAGTCCGTTTCCGTTTATATTTGAGCCTTTATAATTTTCAAATAGCAATGCTGTCTTAGACCCAAGTGACCCGTCAAAAAATATTTTAAGTCCTCGAATTTTTAAATTTGAAAATTCATCCTGGGACTCGGTTTTTATTAGAGGCAGAATTTCCGTTTCAGCTTGATCCATTGTATCCGCATTAAAATTAATATCGGCGTATATTTTTATCTCGTTAGCTGCCTGCATTTCTTTTAGAATTCCCCACTGAAAAGCTGAGCAGGTCATGTCTCGGATGTGAGTAAATCCTTTACTTAAAAAATAGTCTTGAGCTTCCAAAAGACAAAGACGCATTTCTGATTTTGATAGCGGCGGAATGTATGAATAAATTGAATAAAATGCGCTTTCTTTTAGAACGCCAGTGGGGGCGCCAGAGGTATCCCTGTCCACAAATTGATTTATCAACGGGCTGGATTCAATTTTTTTAAGAACTAGAGCCAGGGCCGCGCTATTTAAGATACAACTGTGAGCATCTTTTTTAATAAAACATATCGGTATCTTATCGCTGAGTTTATCTAATTGATGGCAGGGATTTTCGCTTGAAAGTTGGGAGTCGTTCCATCCGAAGCCGAAAATCCAATCACCTCGATAGTTCTTTTTTTCGAACATTTCGAAATATATTTGAAAAAAAGAATTAAACTGTTTTAGATCAAAATAGCTTTTTTTTTCGCCTGTCATTAACCAGTGCACATGGCTATCATAGAGAGCTTTGACTTGAGTTAAATTGTCTTTCATAGATTCACCGAGTGACATTTTTGGCTTTTCAACACCGTATTCAATTTATCGCTTCATTCCGATACAAATTTTTGTATCACACTTAGAAGATTTATCAAAATGAAACTCTTTTAAGATCTAACTCTGGCTTGAATCTTGTACTATTGATTAGCAAGCGAGGTTACTATGAAAGGTCTTACATTTTTTCTTATAATTGCAGTGAGCGTTTCAGTTTATGCTAAAACAGAAGCTACCCTCACCGTCGCGGGAACTACCTTAAATCAAAATAGACAGAATAGAAAAGTAGCCGCTGTCGATAGCATGAATGACGCCCTGTCAGCGCTAAGTAAGCTTGGAGGACAGAAAGGCGGGAATACTGGTCAAAGCACAAACTTCGCAGACTCAGGTGACACCAGCGGCGCTTGGACATCGGCCAAAGCCAAAGCTGCAAAACAAAAAGCAGCTGAAATATCAGCTGCCGCTAGTACTACTGAAAAAATTAAATAATTTATCGTGTATTCAATGGTGGCGGAGACGCTATCGTACCTGGTAATCCGGCAACACCGCCGCTTGGTACTCCAAAATTATAACTTCCACCTAAATAACTACTTCCAGTGCTACTGGAACCGTTAAATCCATATTGCACCGATTGAATTCTTTGGATGACACCCATCAACTCGGCTTGTAAACCAGAAACAGCTCGTTGTTTTTGAACCGCATTTTCATAGTATCGCATTTGCGCTTGCATTGCCTGCTGCTGTTGTTGAAGCTGCATCTGCATCATTTGCTGTTGCATTTGCATTCCGCCACCGCCATCTAAACCGCTAAGGCCACCAACACCACCCAAACCACCGAGCCCGCCTAAGCCTCCTAAACCACCAAGTCCACCTAAGCCGCCGCCCAGTCCACCACCAAGTCCACCACCTAAACCGCCGCCAAGACCACCACCCAAACCGAGTGCGCCTCCGCCGCCTAAGCCTAATATCCCTGGAATTCCAAGTCCGGCTCCACCAGCGATTCCATAGGGACTACCGCCAAGCGCTGCATATGGATTCATCAAACCTTGGCCGCCGCCAAGGGCACCCAGTCCGCCCAATCCGGCCAAGCCACCGGCTCCGCCAAGTCCACCTTGTCCTAATAATGCTAATTGCAATGGATCAATTCCACCACCCATGGCTCCTGCCATACCGGGAAGTCCAAAACCTAATTGGCCTGAGGCCATCAATTGAGGATACATTCCCATTCCCGTTCCATTCAATCCCCATGGTCCGTTTAATCCCCATGGAGCGACACCTTGATTATACATTCCGCCACCCATTTGGCCACCCAAAGCCCAAGCGGGAGTTCCAAATGCGCCGCCAACTTGTCCCATGCCACCAAGAGCTGCATAGGGTCCAAAAGCCCCACCCATACCGCCGATGCCGCCGGCACCGCCTGCACAGCCAAAACCACCTTGACCTAAACCCGCGCCTATCGCGCCCATAATACTTGGAGCGGCAGCCATCCAAGGAGATCCCATAGGCATCTGAGTTGGAAAACCTAAATTGGCGTTTCTATCCGCCATATTACCGTAAAAACTTTTTGTAGAAGAATACGCTAAAAGGGCCATTAAGGAATTACCAACAACACCATTCCAATTTGGTTCGCGATTTTCTGCGGAACCAGAAACAGTTCCCAAACACTCGACGCAAACTCCACCTTCGCGAATTTCTTCGATTCGTTGACGACGAGTTTCTGCAAGCTCTTCACGCTGCGACTTTTGTAATTCAGGAATTTGCGCTTTAGCTTCTTTGATTGCTGCTGTTTTAATCTCGATTTCTTTTTTCAAGTTTCTAACTAAACGGAAAGATTTTGGGTAATTCAATACCGAGTTTTTGCAATCAGCTGCATTAAATTTAAGTCCACCAGTGATGTATCGCTTATCGCAGATAGAAGCCTTCAACACGCCTTTCGCGTTTCTTTGCAAATCACACACTTCAGGCCAATCGCGAGCTAATTTTGCCGGCTCGATATCGTTGTCGCCTGACTTTTCATCATCCTCATCATCATCTCGACTACGACCTCGTCTGCTTTCGCTCGCAGGGGATCGAGACTGTGATTGGTAATACTTTACATATAAAGACACAGGAGCTTCATTTTTTTCCAAAGACGCACTAGTTTTAGGAGCCGGAGCGGGTGCTTTTGCCGGTGTTGCTGCTTTAGCGGGGACAGGAACGGCTTGCTGTTGAGCCCCAACTGCCGCTGTCTCTGGCGCCGCTTCCTTTACCGCAACCACTTCGGTTTGCCCTTTATAATCTGAGCATTTATTTTGGCCATCAAAATGTGATTTAATAAATGAATAGGCATCACTATCAAAATTGCTTCTTAAAACTCCATCGTGTTTACGAAGTTCGCTCTGCTCTTTTGATAATTGGCGCTTTAACTGCCCGAGATCTTTATTCCACTCGGCAATTTGCTTTTTCAATTCGGCAATTTCGTCTTTGTAACTGGTAGCATCGTCACCTTGAGAAGCCTCATAACCGCAACCAGAAAGCCCTCCTTGAAGTCCGTAACCCCAGAATTGAGCTTCGGCATTCATGGAAATCAGGAACGCGCTTAATATTATCAACTTCGAGAATCTCATAGTTTCT
>JAYVPD010000226.1:0-3867 GCA_043757515.1 Pseudobdellovibrionaceae bacterium | reverse complement strand
TTTTTAGCCATGTAGTTCCTTGCAAGACTCTTTCTATGCTTTTTTCTTAAAAACAAATTTTTCTAATTTTTCTAGTCGATCTTCAAAAGTAGTTTGACCTTCCATCGACTTACGGAGAAACCAATTCAAAAACGTTTGATAACCCATACCTTGCTTTGAACCCTCATTTTCAAGCCAATTCAGAACGTCGGGATCAAGACGAAACGATTTAATTACTTTGATTTCTTTAACATATTTCGCCTTTTTTGCTTTTGAAAAGTCATACTCATTTTTCATAAATCACCTTTGAGAATATTGTTTACTTTCAGTCCTGGTTGCCGAACGTGCCGAAATAATGCGAATTCTTTGACCTTCAATTTTCTCGACATATACGACTATTAAAACTTTAGCTTCACTCGAAAAACCCAATCTGATCCATCTTTCCTCGCCGTGACTATGTTCTAGGTCGGGCAATTCCAAAGCAGAATCATCCAACCAAACCGTAACGGCCTCTTAAAACCTAATTCCGTGTTTAGTAAAATTAAGCTTAGCTTTTTCATCGTCCCATTCGAATTCCACAATTTATTTTACTACATTGTTATAACATTGTAAATACGTAACTTATTAAAATTATAATCCTTCGGCTGCGCGACCAAGGCAAAACGCCAACCTTAAAATACCTTGTATTTTCAGATATTTAATTTATTCGCCTACAATCACTTTTTTAAATTTTTTAAGCTAGATACCTATTTATTTAGTTCTATATTATAAGTAAACTCTTCAGTTTTCCCACTTCTTTCTATTTTTAATTTAAGAAATCCAGGCGTTTCAAAAAGCTTCTTAAGAAGTCTTTTTATCCCTGTTTTTCCTTGAATGGGCTTGCCGTTGTAGGACTTAAGAATGTCGCCTTTTTTAAAGCCTAGCTTTTCGTAGATACTACCCGGCTGAATTTCAACAATCACAAAACCATCAGTTGCTTGTGATGCTGTTTTTCCAACCGTGGTAGGTAGTTTTAATAGAAATATAAATATTAAAAGTAGAGCGAATTTCATTTCTATATCTTAAACCCTGCTGCATCCGAATCCGACTTAAACGTCTTGACCGTGTCTAGACTTAATTCCCAAGGATCACGATTGAAACCGCTTAGTTTTTTAATCACATCTGGCGGCGCTGTAATTATATGGCAGCCGCATTGTTCGGCTTCAACGATGTTAAATACTTCACGGGTTGAGGCCCACAGAAGTTCGATTTGATCACCATGAGACCTGCAGAAATCAGATGCTGCAGCCATCAAGGAATTGGGATTGCGGCCGCTATCTGCAATTCGTCCTGCAAAAACAGAAACGATGCTAGCCGCTCCGTTTTTAACAGCCATCACTGTGTCGTGAATTTGATCCCAGGTGAAAAGGGCAGTAACATTTAATTTTATTCCTTGGGCTGCTAGTTCCTTGATCAAAGGAATCGAGCTTTCCCCTTTTGAATTCATAATAGGAATTTTCACGTAAACGTTATCGCCCCATTTATAGATAATGTTCGCTTGGCGTTTCATTTCAGCAAAATCATCAGCGAATACTTCAAAGCTGATGGGCTTGTCTTTTATATGTGACAAGACTTCTTTGCAAAATTCTGTGTAGTTGCTGATTCCCGCTTTTTTCATTAAAGAAGGATTTGTAGTCAATCCCTGAACATGAGGATTCGAGTACATTTCTAGCATTGATTTTTTATCAGCACCGTCGGTGTAGATTTTAATTTTATTTTGGAATGGAGATTTTAGTTTCATAGTTTCCTCTTTTTTTAGGTGGTGGCTGCTAATAATTTTTTAGTTATAATTTTTCCGATTTCGACGCCCGGCTGATTGAACGCATTGATTTTCATAAATTCGCCGAGCATTCCGACTACCAGCTGGTAAGTCATAAAATACTGGCCCAAGGCAAATTCATCCATTTTTTCAAATTGAATTTCACACACTGGGTTTTTAACTTCCTTTTGACTTTCAGTCATCGCCTGCGCTTCAGTTTTTAATAGATGACTCAAGGATTTGTTTTTCAAAATGTGAGTCTCAGAAAACTGAGTAGTTTTTAATTTATAGTCGTTTTCTTCGCTGGGTTTAAATCTATGAACCACGATCGTTTTTCCCAATTGGGTTTCCATCATTTGTTGCAATATAGAATGCTGATCGTTGGCCCCAAGACTTACAATTGGCGCAGTAGCGATATAATTGGGCGATTCTTTTTTTGCTAAGGATTCTGCCCACAGTTGTTCAAGCCATTTTCCCAATTGGTACGTTGAATCGGAATAGTACCAAAAATACGTCAGCACGTCTTTGCGTTGAAAGCTGTCCATAAAAAATTGAGTCAGTGGAAAAAGAGTTTTTTCTTTATATTTACCATCAAACGCCGAAGCCGCCCCTTTGCGAAATTCTGATAAATTCATTTTTCCAAGTTTGATCACAAGTTGACCAATTGAACTCAATACTGAAAATCGTCCCCCTACATTCAGCGGTATTTCCAGAATAGGGACATCGTTTGTTTTTGCCCAGTCATAAAGGCTGCTTGGTTTAAATTCGGTGATAACAACCGTTTGATCTTTAAGTTTAAGATTTTGATCAGCTAGTTCTTGACTGAAAAAATCCATGGTCGCCAATGTTTCAATCGTCGTTCCGCTTTTAGATACAAAAACAAAACCGACATCCTTAAATGAAGTGATTTTTTTCTTTACTGATAATAGCGTCTGAATATCAGGATTTTCCAAAACATGAACATGAGACCATTTCAAGGCTTCAACCATGGCTTTGGGTCCTAAGCTCGAGCCACCGATGCCGACCCAAATAATTTGCGTAAATTTCTGCCTAAATACTTCACCGATACGTTCACTTTGGGCCCACAAGCCATCCATTTCGGCTAGTTTAAAATACCCAATTTCATTTCGATTCATCAGTTTTTCTAAACATTTGGCTGGGGACAGATCCGATGGTGTGCCTAGATTTGAGGCCGATAAATAGCTAATTTTCATAAATCAACGACTCCTTCACTGGCCTAGGAAAATAGACCAGGAACGAGCAGAAATCTAGGGATATCTGCCGAATTTTCTTACCCAAACCGGCCAGTGATGTAATTCTCGGTGCGTTTGTCTGACGGGTTCGTAAAAATCAAGTTACTCGGACCGTATTCGATCAAATCACCCAGGTACATAAACGCAGTATAATCAGAACAGCGCGCGGCTTGATGCAAATTGTGGGTCACAATCAAAATCGTGACATCTTTTTTAAGCTCAACGATCAATTCTTCGATATGAGACGTTGAAATCGGATCCAGCGCGCTGGTGGGTTCATCCAATAGTAATATTTCGGGATCTGTTACCAAAGCCCGCGCGATGCAAAGTCGTTGTTGCTGGCCTCCTGATAACGAGGTTGCTTGCGCATTTAAGCGATCTTTGACTTCAGTCCAGAGGCCGGCCTGCTGCAAACTGACTTCGATTTTTTCGTCCATGTAGGATTTTTTCTTGATCCCACGCACACGCAGTCCGTAGGCTACATTTTCATAGATAGTTTTTGGAAACGGATTTGGTTTTTGAAATACCATTCCGATTCGCATGCGAACTTCCATGGGATCAACTTCGCGGCTCAGAATATTGTTGCCCTCAGGATAAAGCAAAATTTGTCCGTCGTAAGACACTTCATTGTACAAATCGTGCATGCGATTGAAACAACGAAGAAGGGTAGTTTTACCGCACCCTGATGGGCCAATCAGTGCAGATACTTTTTTATCAAAGATCGGCAGCGAAACATTTTTTAAAACCATTTTGTCATTTGGATTGTACCGGAATGAAAGATTGGTAACTTGCGCTCGCAAGAATTCAGTCTGAATTCCTAAATTGAATTTTGTTGTC
>JAYVPD010000225.1:0-3868 GCA_043757515.1 Pseudobdellovibrionaceae bacterium | reverse complement strand
ATGTGCACTCTTTTAATAAATGATTTAGTTTATCGAGGTGAAAATCGAGATTCCTATAAATCCTGCTACGAATTGACGATTTTGTATAGAAAAGATAGGAAAGTAAGTTGGGTCCAAGTGGGCACCCCCAATCTGTTTTTGTTTAAGGACCGACTAATTCCCCTAAGTGTCTCAGTGCCCTTGAGTCATTCGCAGACGGCAAATGCGCTGCCGCTGCCGCAGCAATATCTAGGTACCGAACTTCATTGTCATTTTCAGCTCGGTGAAATTACGGTGGATTCAACTCAAAAAATTTTACTATTTAGTGAATCCTGTTTGTACAAAGATATCTGGGCCGCCACCGCAAATGAATTTAATATGGATCATTTACTGAAAACTCAAATTCAATTAGATCCAGATTCTCCATTTTGGATGGCAATGATCGATTTTAAAGATTGATACAAATAATTCTGAATTGTTCCAATTTTCAAATTAGTAATGGGAATAAAGTCCAATCCAAGTCGTGCATTTTCAATATTTGCTTTTTTTAGTAAATTAAAAGCCACTGTGTTTTTTTGAAAGTAAAGTCGTAAATCCTTATCTGACGGCTGTTTCAGGATATATTGATTAAAAAGAAACTGTGCTTTTTTACTTTTGCATTTTTTCTGAAATTCATTTTGTAGAGCTTTGCTAAAAAAAGCGAAACAAGGGTTTTCTACTAAATTATATTTAGAAATCAAAAGTTTTGTTTCTGCTGCCGTAAGTTCTAGGTTTCTATTCAAAACGTATTGAAAGTCAAAAAACTCAGTCGAGGTTTCATTTAATAATTGTTTGCTTTCTAGAGCAGCTAAATCTTTAAACAATCTATTCAAGGGAGCGGTTCGAGAAAATGGGGTGAAGTTTTTGGATTCTAATACTTGCAAATAATTGTCGACTTGAGTTTTGGTGGAGCCATTAATTAATTGAGGTGATTTTTCTAAATTGTCTGTTAGCTTATTGTAGAGTTTTGGTTCAGCATCATTTATAAATAGATAGGAATTATCCAAAATGGCTGATCGAATCGAACCCACTTGGTTCCATTTAGGCCATCCAGATTCTATAACTATTAATTCAGAATTTTTCTTTTTTTGGTCGTCTAATCCAGCTTCACTAAAATTTTCAAAATTGGAATCAGCCCCTGATTTTGACATAAAGCTTGTTATGAGCATTTGGCCAATGTCTTTTAGTGAAATCACTGTGCTGATTGAATTGGGCTTGGAATTTATTTTGTTATTTTTAGTGTCTTTAAAGAAAAATCCTACTTGCGAATTGGCACTATTTAAATTAATGGCAGTTGGATCATCTTGGTAGTCAGAGGTAAGATGCCCGTTCAGGCCCGTTAGAATAATTTTTGTATTGTCCCAATTATCTGTCTTTTTTAACTCTTGAAAAAAGAAAAATAGTTTTTCATCCAGTGATTCCAATTGACTATCAAAAGATAGATTTCGAACTTCGCCGAGATCCGTTTGAGTTTCTTTAAAGGTGTATTTTAGATCTCCAAGTTGAAGTACCGCAACATATGGCCCTGTATCGGCCTCTTTAATATAATTGAGCATCAATTGAAACGAGTCCCTAAAATTACGGCTTCCGTCTTCGGCCTGAATTAAGTCGTCAAAAATTTCAAAACCTTGGGAAATCCCGGCTTTTCTAAAAAATGGAGGTGAACTAGAAACAAAAATCGTTTTGAAGCCCTGTTCAAAAGCCAGCTCTGGAAAAGTTTTAAACTCTGGGGTTAAATTGCTGTGAGAATTAAATCGGACATTGTGACTGTAGGGGTACAGTCCAGTCAGCAACGAAGCAAAGGCTGGCAGGGATTGAACCGACGTAGTGTACGTTTGGGTGAAACGATAAAATTCTGAACAAAGGATTTCAAAGCCAGATCTTTTTGAAAAAACATCAGACTCGTGACAATTAATGGCTTTGCTGTTCAGCTTTTCAGTCGCGATTACTATATAGTTTGGGCGCGACGGGTTCTTGCAAGATACAAGTAAACAGACCACTATAAAAGGTAAAATCACCTTGACCATAAAGATTGACCTCGACAGAATGACTCTAAAGCCGGGCTAGGAAATAGGCAATCAATAGAACGCAATAATAGATGTAATTAGAAAGAAGGTAATGAGTGTTGATAGAAAAGATTTTCGCAATCGCCAATGTCGTTGATCAAGCCTTATTGTACATTCTGATTATTTTAAGTTTCTTAAGTTTAGGGATGATTTTAGAGAGATTTTTTAATTTACGAAAAGTTCACAGCGAAACCAAACGAGTTCGGCTTCAAATTAAAAACTCACTTCAAAATCATCAAACTGAATTTTTTGAAGATTTAGCCCGCGATCCATTGTCCTTCGAGGGCAGAATGGCTAATTACGCTTTGAAACATATAAAAGAAGCTGGCTCAAAGGGTCTAGAAGAATTTTTCAACACTAACATTTTGACCGTCAAACCAGAACTAGATCGATTTTTGGGTTTCCTGGCAACAGTTGGATCCAATGCGCCCTATTTGGGTCTTTTAGGAACGGTGCTTGGAATCATGAAAGCATTTAATGATTTGGCCCAATCTTCAGAAGCGGGTCAGCAGACGGTGATGGCTGGAATTTCAAGTGCGCTAGTAGCCACAGCCGCGGGTCTTTTTGTCGCCATTCCTGCAGTTATCGCGTACAACTATTTTGGCAAACAAGTAAAATCTATTTTGCAAAGTATGGAATCAGTAAAAGAATTGGGTCTTAGTTACAGCAAGAAAAAAGGTTTATAATGGCAGTCAATTTTACTGACGAAGAACCGCTATCAGAAATCAATGTTGTTCCCCTGGTAGACATTGTGTTGGTGGTTTTAATTATTTTCATGGTGACTGCGCCAATGTTTATGAAGCCCTCAATAAATGTAAATCTGCCAAAGGCAGCGTCCGGAGATAAAACTCAAGCTGGGCAATTAAATATTTCAATTACCGCCGACGGCCGTCTTAATTTAAATGGAAGTTTTGTTGATGAAGCGGCCATTGCAAAAAAAGCGAAAGATTTATCGGAAAGCAATCCCGAAGTCCAGGCTGTGATATCGGCTGACAAAGATGTTGCCCATGGCCGCGTCGTTGGAATCATGGACACTGTTAAATCTGCCGGCGTCAAAAAATTCGCTATTTCGATCGATAAAAAGTAATTTTCCCTAGCCTTTCTGCCAGGGAAGCCGCCCTGAGCAGGTCTTTGCGCTGGCGAGTTAGCTCTAAATCCTGTCAAAAAACTGCCGATAATAGGGTATGCGTTTTGTGCTATCGAACGGGTTACTATTTATCGCCATGTCGGGAATTCTGTTTTATCAGTATTTTTTTCAAATGCCCGTTTCAAACGTTTTGGTAAGTCAGGCAACTCAATTGCGAGCGCCCGCCGCCACGAGCCCTCAACTTCCGATGCCAACACCGACAAAGCTAACCAGTGAGCAAAAATTTTCGGAACGAGATTGGAAATTTGGTTTGAGCTGCAAAAATTCAGAGCAGTTTTTTAATCGCAAAGGCGCTGAAAATTTGGATTCCATAATCTTGAACATGAAGAAGTGTGACAAAGAGTTTCCAAAACAGATCGTTATAGAAAATGAAAGTAACGGTTTCACGGCTACTCTGTTTGCACTTAATAATTCGCAATCAAAAACAGATGCAATTCCTTTGAAAAAAGGCAAAAATATGATCGTAATAAAATATCAGTTTGCCAAAACAAAAAAAGACCCAACTATCGACGTTGTTGAGCGTCTCAGCATAGATCGCTAGTGCTTCTAACGCTGCCGGCTAAATTCTCGGACTTATAGATTGAGAAAAAGAGTCGAATCTCTTATGGTGGGCTCATGCAAGGGACCTCCAAAGAAA